>CP134604.1:3650000-3893486 GCA_021555105.2 Thalassospiraceae bacterium LMO-JJ14 | reverse complement strand
AATGTCAGCCAAAGAAGTTAAGTTTTCCGCCGATGCGCGTGACCGCCTGCTTAAGGGCGTGGACACGCTGGCCAACGCGGTCAAGGTGACGCTGGGTCCGAAGGGCCGCAACGTCGTCCTCGACAAATCGTTCGGTGCACCGCGTATCACCAAGGACGGTGTGACGGTTGCGAAAGAAATCGAGCTTTCCGACAAATTCGAAAACATGGGCGCGCAGATGATCAAGGAAGTCGCATCGCGCACCAATGACGAAGCCGGTGACGGCACCACGACGGCGACGGTTCTCGCCCAGTCGATCGTCCGTGAAGGCGTGAAGGCGGTTGCTGCCGGGATGAACCCGATGGACCTGAAGCGCGGCATCGATCTCGCCGTGGCCTCGGTGGTTGCCGATGTGAAGAAGCGTGCCAAAAAGGTTTCGACCAACCAGGAAATCGCCCAGGTCGGCACGATCTCGGCGAACGGTGACCGCGAAGTCGGCGACATGATCGCATCTGCGATGGAACGCGTCGGCAACGAAGGCGTGATCACGGTCGAAGAAGCCAAGTCGCTGCACTCAGAACTCGACGTCGTCGAAGGCATGCAGTTCGACCGCGGCTACACCAGCCCGTACTTCGTCACCAACGCCGACAAGATGACCTGCGATCTCGACGATCCGTACATCCTGATCCACGAGAAGAAGCTGTCCAGCCTGCAGCCGTTGCTGCCGGTTCTGGAAGCCGTGGTGCAGTCGGGCCGTCCGCTGATGATCATCGCCGAGGACATCGAAGGCGAAGCGCTGGCGACCCTGGTCGTCAACAAGCTGCGCGGTGGCCTCAAGGTTGCTGCCGTCAAAGCACCTGGCTTCGGTGACCGCCGCAAAGCGATGCTCGAAGACATCGCCGTTCTGACGAACGGTCAGGTGATCTCCGAAGACATCGGCATCAAGCTTGAAAACGTGACCATCGAGATGATGGGCCGCGCCAAGAAGGTGACGATCACCAAGGAAGAAACGACGATCGTCGAAGGCACCGGCAAGAAGAAAGACATAGAAGGCCGCTGCTCGCAGATCCGCGCACAGATCGAAGAAACCACCTCCGATTACGACCGTGAGAAGCTGCAGGAACGTCTGGCGAAACTCGCCGGCGGTGTTGCCGTGATCCGTGTCGGTGGCGGTTCCGAGATGGAAGTGAAAGAAAAGAAAGACCGCGTCGACGACGCGCTGCATGCGACCCGCGCAGCGGTTGAAGAAGGCATTGTTGCCGGTGGCGGCACGGCGCTTCTGTACGCGACCAAGGCGCTGGCCAAACTGGAAGGCGAAAACGCCGACCAGACGGTCGGTGTGAACATCGTCCGCCGTGCGCTGCAGGCGCCGTTGCGTCAGATCGCCGAGAACGCGGGTGCCGATGGCGCCGTCGTGGCCGGCAAGCTGCTCGACCAGAAGGACGTTGCCTTCGGTTACAACGCGCAGACGGACAAGTACGAAAACCTGATCAAGTCGGGCGTTATCGATCCGGCCAAGGTTGTCCGCACGGCGCTGCAGGACGCGGCTTCCGTCGCAGCCCTGCTGATCACGACCGAAGCCATGGTCGCCGACAAGCCCGAACCCAAGGGCGCCGCCGGTGGCGGTGCCCCCGACATGGGTGGCATGGGTGGCATGGGCGGTATGGGCGGCATGGGCTTCTAAGTCCTGCTATCCGACGCCTTACAAGGCCAAGCGATCAAGGGGCGCTCTTCGGAGCGCCCCTTTTTCTTGGGCTTGTTATGGCTCCGGGGTTGTCCCGGAGATGGGGCTGACGTATACGGGAGGCATCGAGCCAATCCAATAAAATCTACAGGAATGCAATGCCAGATTTTACGACCTATGTCGGTTATTTCATCGGCGGTAGCGGCCAGGTGCCGGTTATTTTCGGTACCATTGCGGTTCTGGCGGGACTTGCGGCGATGGGACGGGTTATCTACCGCGGTAATGGCCTGGCGGAAGCCGATCTGTTTGGTGGTTGGGCGTTGGCGGTCCTGGTATTTACGGTCGGCAACGTATTCTTCCGTATCCCTTTCAACTATATGTTCTGGCTCTTGGCCGCCTTCGGCGGCGGGGCGATGGTATGGTTCGTGATCCGTGAGCACCGTATCGGGCCGGGCGGTTTTTGGCGCGTCTTGCTACTGGGTGCGCCGCTGTTACTGATTGCATCTGCGCGGATGGCTTCTGAATGGGACGAATTCTCGCACTGGCTGCCGACCACTCGATATATTTATGATGCGCACCAGTTCCCGTTTGGCCGTGAAGTTTCAGGCGGTTATTTCCCAGGTTACCCCTATGCCTGGCTTTTTCTGGTGTATATGGCCGACATGCTGGCCGGCCAACTGATCGAAGCAGCGGGCTCGACCTTGAATATTCTGCTCTTGCTGGTTTTCGGTGTCGGCGCTGTCCGCATGTGGTGCGACGCTACGGAAAACCCGATGCCGGACGCAGGCAAGCTGACCTGGACCGGCGCATTATTTGCCGTTCTGGCGGCTACCCTGCTCAATCCGACATTCGTACAAAAAGTCATCATGACCACATATGCCGATGCCAGTACCTCGGTCGCCGTCGGTGTTGGCACAGTGTTGGCCTATTTCATACTCGACGCATTGTCGCGCCAGGATGACGAAAAGGCACGAAGCCTCGCCTGGCAGTTCGGCATGGCGATGGCGGTGCTGATCAATATCAAGCAGTCCAATCTCGTGCTCGTCGTGATGCTGTTGGGCGGCGCATGCCTTGTCGTGTTGCGCGACCGCAGCCTGGCGATTGGCCCATTCGTCAAATTGCTGCCGCGCATGGTATTGCCGGCCGTTCTGATTTACGGGGTCTGGCGGTATCACGTTTCCGTAAACCTGCCGCATGACGCCGAGGCCCTGTTTCAACCTTTTGATGCCTGGAACACGCATATTCTGTGGCCGATCCTGAAACAGATGTTTGTGGTAGCCGGCAAAAAAAGTGCCTATTTCGGTCTGATGGGCGTCGCCGTGGTGTTTGCGTGCATAGCGTTCTATCGCGTACGTGGCAGTTTTGACCGGTTGGCGATGCTGATCGGTTTTTCTTTCCTGGGCTATAACGCATTTCTGTATCTGATTTTCGTCGCCCAGTTCGGCGCGAATGACGCTTTAAGGGTCGCATCCTACTGGCGCTACAATCACCATCTTGGACTGATGGCCGTCATCTTCGGGGCGTACGGGGCCGGAACCCTGTGGCGTAAGTACATGTCGGGCAGGCAACTGCATGGAGCCGTGCTCAAGGTATTGTTCTGCATTGTTTTCCTGGCGCCCTTCATTTTTGCCGAAAAACTGCGTTTCGATCTGGAGCACCCGAAGCCGTTTTACCGTTCCGTCGGGCGCGAACTTCCAGATTTGATGCAGGTCGGTGGACGGCTTTTGATCCTCGACCCCAACGGAACAGGCGAATCAGGTGTTCTGACGCTTTATGCGCTGGCAGAGCGGCGGAATGAATTTTTGGGATACTTCGCGGCGTACCACGATTTTTCGGTACCGGCCATTACCCAGGTGGTCGAGAAGATGAAGCCGACGTATGTACTGGTGCATTCCATAAAGCCGGTCGTTAATGAAGTGCTTGGGACGAAACTGCCGGAGAAAGGGTTTTCATACCTGCTCAGGAAAACCGGCGATGCGCCGGGTAAATGGGAAATCGTCAAGAAGTGGCCGCGATCGGATGGCCACTGGGCAGGCCGCTAGGACTTAGTTCCCTGCGCTCATCTTGAAGCGTCTGAGGATATTGGCGAGCGCCATTTCCGAACGGGTTTCGTGCTTGCCGGTGAAGACGTGCCAGATGATCTTGAACGGCCGGATCGGTCGCGCCACCCACGACGTCAGATAAAAAATCGCAACGCCGATCCAGCGCAGCCTTTTCAATTGCGCATCGCTGAAGTTCTCGCTGTACGAAACGGTGCGCGTCGTGTCGGCATAGGACCGCAGGCTGTCGTAATAGGCGTCGTCGAGTTTCAGCCGCCCCGATGCGTTGATCTGCTGGAATAACTCCGATCCCGGGTAAGGTGAAAACGCCCATACCGCGATGTCATCGGCGCCTGCGATGGCCATTTTGGCGATGAAGGCATATGTCTCGCGCACTTCCTTCATGGTCTCGCCTGGGAAGCCCAGCATGATATTGGTCTTCAGGCTCATACCCTGATGGTAGCTGGAACTGATGGATTCCAGAACCGACTCGGTCTTGATCTTTTTCTTGATGCGTTCGAGCACCGTCGGCGAGCCGCTTTCCGGCGAATACGACAGGTTGCGGCAACCGGATTTATAGAGCCACGCCGCGACCTCGTCGTCGATGGCTTCCGAGCGCGTGCCGCTCGGCAACTGCCAGGTGAACTTCATGCCGCGCTCTTCGATCTTTTTGCAGAAATCGACGATCCAGGCCTTTTTGACGATGGCCGTCAGGTCGTAGAAATCGAAATTCTGCGCGCCGTACTTTTCCTGATACATCTGCATTTCGTCGAGCAACAGGTCCGGATCGCGCGCCACCCAGCGCGTCGTCCACATCGCCGGGTTGGAACAGAACGTGCACTGATACGGACAGCCTCGGCTGGCCAGTACCGGCATTGAGCGGCCGCGGTCGATGCCGAAGCCGTAGCCCCGGTCCATATAATTGCCGATCGGCATCAGGTCCCATGCCGGCAGCGGGATTTCGTCCAGCTCGCGTTTGCGCGCCCGGCGTTCGTTGACGATGGCGTTGCCGTCGCCGTCGATATACGCCGCCCCGGCGATTTCGGATGGATTGAGCGTCCCGGCCTCGAACGCCTTGCAGACGATCAGCGCGGTTTCCTCGCCCTCGCCGAGAATACCGATGTCGAGGGCACTTTCGAGCAGGCTTTGCTCGGGGACCGCGGTGACGTGCTCGCCGCCGCCGATCAGCAAGGCATCTGGGAACCGTGCGCGGACCAGCTTGGTCAGATCGCGGCACGCCGGCCATTCGAACGAGAAACCGAAGGCGACGCCGATGATCTTCGCGTCGTCGTCGATCTGCGCGACGGTTTCCTCCGGCGTCAGGCCGTACATGTAGCAGTCGTTTTCGACCGGATGGCGGCGATCCAGCGCTTCACCGACGCCGTCGATGACCTGCACATCGAACCCGCCGTCGCGGAGTGTCCCGGCGATGTAAGCCAGTCCCAGCGGCGGGGTGAACATAGCGACCTGATTGCCGGCGGGGACAACGATGGAGGGGCGGATCAGACAGATTTTCATTGCGACCTGAGTATAGACGTTTGGAGTGATCCCTAGTACCTGAAAAAACCGGCGATGGCCATAACTGGTTGTTTAAACCCCTAATGTCTCAAGGGTTTATGGTCCGGACACCCGGTGCGGTCCACGCGGCATAAAACCCGCCGGTCCTTGCATATCGCTCATATGATTGGCGGCGGATACGCGGGAGGGTAGTATGCGGGACATGATCGACTGGGAAAGATTGCGCGGGGTTTTGAAGGCGCTTCGCCGACGCTGGAAGGTGTTCGCCGGGCTGTTGCTCGTCTACATGGTGCTGTTCACCGAGGTAAACCTGAACCCGGACGTCGAAACCTACATGACGCCCGTGGTGACGGACGAGCAGGCCATGGCCGCATCCGGTGCCGGTGATTGGGAAACGGTCATCCGCTTCACTGCGCAACGAGCGATGAAGGGCGAGGTGGAGGCGCAGGCGCTTCTCGCCGATTTCTATGACCGGGGGATGCCGCCGCTGCACGTCGATCATTGCCGCGCCTTCGACTGGTATGAGAAGGCAGGGCAGAATGGTGATTTAAAGTCTCAAAAAGAAGTGGCCGAAGACCTAATATATGGATTCGGTGGATTCCGCAGCGTTAATGCTGGATATTTATGGGCAAGACATGCGCTCGAACAGGGCTATGCGCCCGCTCAGTCGACAATCGATATCTATTTTAAGGGCAGACTGTCCGAGAGTGACATGGCGCGTCTTGATGCAAAGTATCCGGATTGGACGCCGGCGGACCAGGAAGCAGGAAAATATATCGAAATGCCCAATATTCCGTTCCTAACGGGCATCGTGAATATTTTCGTCCCGGTCCGCTTTTGCAGCGACCCAACGCTATTTCAACATCTTGTCGAATCGTTTCGCTAACGCTGATCGTTCCAGTCTCGCCGTCTGTTCAGTTCCGCCTCATACAGCCTAAGTGCCTTCTCGATATCGGAAGGCACGAGCCCTGCCGCCTTGAGGACGTCGGCACCCGTTGACGTCAAATCCGGGTAACGTCCTTTTATGGCATTTTTCAGTGTGGCGCCTGCTGCGCCTGAGAGCTTTGCTGCCGAAGTTGCTCCCTTTGTTTGCTGCAATCTTGCCGTTGCCTCTTCAAGCTCCTTGTCTGACATGGACCACAACTCAAGGCCCGGGTTGGCAAGTGCAACAGCCCGTTTGCCATTCAGCGCATTGAACAGTTGCGGATCGCGTTCGCGCAGATCGCCAAGGCGCTTTTCCAGCGCTTTCGTGCCGTCACCGTCCAGTTGCCGAAAGCGCTCCAGAAGGCGCAGCGTTTCGATGTCGTCGGGCTTAATGCGCTCGGCCAACTTTGGGTCGAGGTCCAGATGATGGACGTAGAAATTGGCCTTGCCCTTGGCCGTCGGCGGGGGCACATCGCCTGCCTTGTAAGGCGGCACGTCGCGGGTCACCGAGGCGTTGGTATCAGTGACTTGTCGCTTCAAGTATTCGAGCGTGTTGGGTTTGTCCTCGTCCTCAGAGCCGGGGAACATCCGCTTGTTGCGATCATAAGGAGACAGGCCTTCGTCCCAGTCGGTGTTGTCATCGTCTGCCGCGCCCCCGGTCAGGGTCGCGTCGCCGCGCCCTCCGGCAATTTTTGTGCCGTCATCCATGCCCAGGCTCGCGACGGTTTGCTTGAGCCGCGCTGCCTTGGCGGCGGAGATGCGCGCCGTGGTCTGCTCAAGCAGCGCCTTGCCCTGTTCGGGATCGGCCTTCGCCGTGCGGTGAATCAGATCGGCGACCTCGTGGACACCTTGATCGCCATAGTTCTCGGCGGCGTCGGCGGTATACGTCGGCAGATCGCCGACACCCCTGATCCGGCCCAAGGCTGAGACCTGACGGTCATTCGAGGCGGCAGCCTCGGCGGAAAGGTCGGCGTGCCGCGCCGCACGCGCGATCCCGGCATCGTCGGACAGCCCCGGATGGCCTTGCGGCTCCATCAACTGACGGACCCGGGTGGCAACGGTTTTGGCCAGCTGCTCGCGGCGGTGGGTGGAAAAAACCCGCCGGTCCTTGCATATCGCTCATAACATTGGCGGCGGATACGCGGGAGGGTAGAATGATGGCTATGCGACGGATCGGATCGAGAGTTTTGGGCGTTCTATTGGCGGCGGTGCTGATCGCCGGGACTTTTGGTGTGGCACTCGCCGATGGTCCGACGGGTACGCCGTTGGAGACCGCGCCGCCTGCAAAAGAGCAGACGACGAAGCGCTTCAAGGCGACGTATGACGACACCCAGCCTGGGGCCGATGATCTGCGCGTCAAGGAAGGCTTCGCGGCTTATCAAGCGGGTGACTTCAAGAAGGCCTATGACATCTGGCTGCCCCTCGCCGAAGCCGGCAACGCCGAAGCGCAGTTCCGGATCGGGCGGCTGTACCGCCGTGGAGAAGGGGTGCCCGAAGATTCAAGTATAGCTGCGTTGTATTGGGCCAAAGCCTCTTTGCAATATCATCTGTCTGGAATGCAGAACCTTGGCGTTTTGTATGACTTAGGCGAGGGCGTTGAGAGAAATCAATACAAAGCCTTTGAGCTTTATAAATATGCAGCATCACATTGTAATGTTTTTGCACAATTTTCCTTGGGGGCCCTTTACGCTCAAACCTACACGCCCGAACAAAGTTTTCCACTCGCCTACCAGTGGCTGTTTATAGCTGAACGTTATGGCTATCAATATGCCACTTCAGCAATCAATGCTTTAGATAAATATACAATAGAGAGTGAGAAGATTCTTGGACAGAAGGGAATGCAGGAGTGGCTTGCAAACCACTCCTGCGATTAGCCATTACTTATAACGTTAATCATTAGGTCGCTGTAATACTCTCTCCGTTGCCAGATCAACCCCAAGCCCCATCAGTTCACCGAGTTTTTCAGCGCTTAGATTGCCGCTCAGCGATCCGGCCAGATTGGCCAGACCGCGTTGCAATGCCCGGTCTGCTACATCTCTGAAAATTTCAGGTTTGTCCTGTGCCAGACGCTCCATCTCTTCGGTATTCGTGACATCGACACCGGCCTTGCTTATGGCGTCGCGTGATTCCTCACGAAAGCCTTGCATGTACGCAACAGAAGCTGACGGCAGTGCGGCGGCAGCCCCGAGCGCGGTGCGGGCGGCAAGTCCCTCCGGTGCGACAAGAGTTGCACCAACCCCCACAGCAGCTGCCCCTGCTGTTGACGCTGCATCCTTTAATCTGCGTGTTTTGGTTTCCGTCAGTTCGTCACGCATCGCACCACGGCGATCAATTTCCGGGTGTGGATTAGCTGGTATACGTTGATATTCGATAGATGCATTACGTATAAGCTCTGCCTAATTGCGGACCGTTTTTGCAAACTGTGCCGCCGAGGCATGTGCTCGTGCAACCAGTGCCTGAGCATTTACATCACCTTTTTCAGCGGCGGGACCGAAGGTCTTGAGTTCCCCAAGTGCCGTATCGAGCTTGCTTGCCGCCTCTACAAAATCATTGATACCTGATTCAATGCTTTCACGATACGGTTCACGCGCTTTTGCCCGGCTGTCACGGTCTTCCTGAGTGGTCTCCTTGTAGTATTTCTCAAGGTCCCGGTGAGCCTTCAATCGGTGCGGATCTTTCAACAATTGTTCCATGTCATGGAGCAGGTCCTTTCGATTCTTCGGCCCGCTTGCGCGTGACTGTTCGATTAGATCGTCCGCATTTGGAACAGGGGAACGCGCCGCGCCAATCAATGCATGTGCGTTCGCACGCAAGTCTTCATCGTACCCGAATGCGTTTTCGATGCCGTCGCGTAATGCTCGCTCCTGATCGGCGGCCATTCTTTTATTACTGTCCAGCGCTTCACGTAATTCATCGATAACAGCTTGATGACTGTCTCTAAGGGGCGTGTCACCTTGGATGGGTGATAGCCCCCTATTATCGGGGTTGGGTTGTGATACCCGATCATCACCCGCGCCCCCGGTCAGGGTCGCGTCGCCGCGCCCTCCGGCAATTTTTGTGCCGTCATCCATGCCCAGGCTCGCGACGGTTTGCTTGAGCCGCGCTGCCTTGGCGGCGGAGATGCGCGCCGTGGTCTGCTCGAGCAGTGCCTTGCCCTGTTCGGGATCGGCCTTCGCCGTGCGGTGGATCAGGCCTATCCTGATTGCAATTCAGGATAAGCAAATTTTTCGGAGAAGGATTAATTGCCGCAGGAAGATTCTTCAATCGCGCGGGGAACGATTTTCTCAGCTAGAATCTTGTTTGGTTCAGTTACGCGATCTGACATTTTGGATAAGAATGCCTGCGCTTCCGTGTTCGATGTGTCGAGGCGGCTGGCATATGAAGCGTGAAGATAGCTTAGGTGGATAAAACCGAGTTCGTTTTTGGTGAGTTCGACGCGCGCAAGTTTGAGCCAGTCCGCAGGGTTGCATGAATTCGTCACATCTTTCCGTAATGCCCAATACTCAGGATCATAATCTGCACTATCCAGCCAGACCCCTGGTAATTCATCGGGGCTTGCTTGCTGAATTTTAGGGTCGTTGACGAGTGAATACTCAAATCGCGCAACTCGTTGAGCAGCCTGCAACCCTCTCTCGATAATGTCGGGGGCCTCGTCGCATTTGTCCCAAAACTCGAACTTGGCAATGCGCTCTGCGGACCCTGCGCCAATACTAAAACCGAATGCCCCCGTTTCGGGTTCGTTTGCGAGAATGTACTGTTTGAAAATGTGGGATATCCTAATCTTGTCCTGGGTCTTGGCATCGCGCTTATCTCTAATGCGTGCTTCGAATACACAGTCCGCGTAGTTGTACTTTGGATAAAAGCGAAAGGCGAAGTGGACATTCGCGGCCAGTTTTAGGTCGTTTGGATCAACCTCGTTAGGCGGCGCAATAAAGATAGTGGCGCTGACTGTAGCAATGGTGGCGAGTGAAATGATTGCCCGCCACCGATGCTTGCCAAAGAATTCCCGTACCCGATCAATCATTTAGATATTTTATTCATGCGAGTCCCTTTTGGCGAGTACACATTGAGATGTATACCCGTCGAATTTCCGTTGTAAGAGTGTTGGGGAGGGACTCGAATGATGACCCGATAACCGTGCTTACTTGGAATGGGCGGATGGTAAGTTTCGGACTTGCCACTATATCCATAGATTGATGAAGCAGTCCCTTCCTTAGGCTTAAAATCGTTTGACCTCCATTCAGGTACGACGTTTCCGTTTTTGTCGAGGGTGTACCAATCGACTTCATATTTTAATCCATCAAGTCCGAGAGTAACTGAACTCGGATCAATTTTTATCGGCCCATCGACATTGAACTCGTTCCGCCCGTCGTAGACCTGTTCGGATGGTTTCTCGTTCCATTCGATTTCCTCTTCCTTGTTATTTTCCTTTTCCTCAGGAGGCCTCTTTGATTCTGATCCGTTCGGCTGGCTTTGAGCCTGAAGCTCATTACTCGAACCACTTTCCGCCCCTGGCTCGTCATCAAGGCCCAGGCTCGCGACGGTGGCCTTGAGGCGGTCGGCCTTGGCGGCGGAGATGCGCGCCGTGGTCTGCTCGAGCAGCGCCTTGCCTTGATCGGGATCGGCCTTCGCCGTGCGGTGGATCAGATCGGCGACCTCGTGGACACCTTGCTCGCCATAGTTCTCGGCGGCGTCGGCGGTATACGTCGGCAGGTCGCCGACACCCCTGATCCGGCCCAAGGCTGAGACCTGACGCTCGTTCGAGGCGGCGGCCTCGGTGGAAAGGTCGGCGTGCCGCGCCGCACGCGCGATCCCGGCATCGTCGGACAGCCCCGGATGGCCTTGCGGCTCCATCAACTGACGGACTCTGGTGGCAACGGTTTTGGCCAGCTGCTCGCGGCGGCGGGTGGCGTCCTTCTGCGCGTCCGCCATTTCCTCGGCATGCCAGCGGGCGGCACGTTCACCGGCTTTCCGTTCGGCACGGCGCTGCTTCTCGCGGGCCTCGTCGTGGCGCCGTTCGACCTGCGCTTCGGTGCGGGCGATCTTGGCGGCGTCGGCGTTCTTGCGCTGCACATAGGCGGCGCTTGCGGCGCTGTTGCCGCCGCCCTCGGCCTCGTTCGGCGCATAGACCGGCGTTTGCCCGGACGTTGCCGTGCGTCCGGCCAATCCCGGTGTTGCTCGGGGTGTTGGCGCGGGTCGTTCCGGCAAGGGCGGCGGGGGCGGCAGTTGCGGCGTGGCGGCGGATGCGCCATCCCGCTGTGTGCCGCGGCCGCCGAAGGGATCGAGAGCGTTGAGTGGTGCCGTGGGCGGATTCAGCCACGGCGAGGCGGACGGATCGGGCCAGGAGATCGCTTCGCGGTGTCCGCCGGAGAGGGTGCCGTCCTCCAGCGGGACCGCACCTTGTATTTGATCCGCGTGCGTATATGCCGGGACCACAGGGGCGGCGGGTGCCGGCAGCGGTGCTGCCGGTGCGCCCTGTATCTGGTCGGCATGTGACGTGGCGGCGGTGGTACTTGCCCCGTTGCCGGTGGCGGTGCTTGCCCCTTTGGCGGGAGGTGTGGTTGCGGTGAAACTGCCCATGTGAAATCTCCTTTGTGTTCGGACATGAAAAAAGCGCGTCCGGAAAATCCGGGCGCGCTCGCGTCGTTGTGGTCGTTGGAAAACAAAAAAGTCCCGGGGAAAAGACACACTTGTCCCCGGGACTTGAAGCGACTTTAAAAAATATTAGACGTTAAGTCAAGAAAATTTCCCGTTAAAAGGGTGCCGGTTTTATTGGCTTCTGTGTGTTTTGCGCAAAGGGAGGACGCATCGGCGATCACGTCCTTTCAGGCGCGCATGGTGGGCAATCAGTCCGGATCGATCGCCTTGATCAGCGCTGCATGGTCGAGATCGCCGCCGCCGTTGGCGATCAGCTTGTCGTACAGATCGCGGCTGAGCGCGGTGGCGGGCAACGCGATGCCCAGTTCACTGGCAAGCTCCAGCGCCTGGTCCATGTCCTTGCGCTGCACGGTGGCCCGCGCGCCGGGGGTGAAGGTGTCGTCGACCATGCGCTGGCCGTGTACGTCGAGAACGCGGGAGTCGGCGAACCCGCCGGAAAGGGCTTCGCGGACCCTGGCCGGGTCGACCCCGGCGTGCTTCGCCAGCGTCAGCGCCTCGGCGACGGCACCGATGTTGAGGCCGACGATAACCTGATTGGCGGCCTTGGCGACCTGTCCCGCACCGACATCGCCGACGTGGGTGATTTTCTGTCCCAGCACCTCAAGCACGGGACGGGCGCGGGTGAACGCTTCATCGCTGCCGCCGGCCATGATCGTCAGCGTGCCGCCCTCGGCGCCGATGGTGCCGCCGGACACCGGGGCGTCGACGTACTGCCCGCCCTTGTCTTCAACGGCCTTTGCGAAGGTGCGGGTGGCGGGGACCTTGGTCGTGCTCATATCGATCACCAGCGTGCCCGGTGTCAGCCCGGCGACGATGCCGTCCGTCGCATCGAGCATCACCTTCTCGACGGCGGGGGTGTCGGTCAGCATGCAGATCACGATAGCGCAGGTTTCGGCGAGCGCGGCGGGCGTGCCGCCCCGGTGCATGCCCTCGGCCACCAGTTCGTCGACGGACGCCTGAGAGCGGTTATGCACCGACATTTCCGCCCCCGCGCGGGCAAGATTGCGGGCCATCGGCTTGCCCATAAGCCCGAGACCGATGAAGCCGATCCTTTGTCCTTGAAGCGTGCTCATGGCTGTTTGTCTCCTCAGCGGTGAATGTGCGGCTTGTGAAGCCCGGCCCGGGAGCTTAGATATCGGGGGAGTCCGCTTCAAGGGGCGGGGTGCCGTTCGTATTCCAGGGAGCTTCATGGAACCGATCTTCAACGTCGTTTTGCCGGTGTTCGCGATTATCCTGACGGGATACGCCTGCGGGCGCTTCGGCGTGCTCGGACCGGCCAGTTCGGAAGCGCTCAACAAGTTCGTTTATTTCGTGGCCTTGCCGGTGTTGCTGTTCTTTTCCATGGCCCGCGTCGTTCCGGCGCAGATTTTCAACTGGCCGTTTCTGGGCGCCTTTGCCGCGGGCAGCATCATCACCACGGTGATGGGGATTCTCTTCGCGCGGTTCGTCTTCAGAACGCGGCTTGCCGAACAGTCGATGTTCGGCATGGTGTCGATCTTCGGCAACACCGGCTACATGGGCATTCCGTTGTGCATCGTCGCCTTCGGCGAGGCAGGTGCGCTGCCCGCCATCGTCGCCACCGTGTTCCAGACGATCGTCATGATCCCGTTCTATGCGGTGCTGATCGAAGCCGACCTGCGCGGCGAAAAGGGTGCCAAGGCGGCATGGGAAGTGACCAAGTCCCTGGGCCGCAATCCGCTGATGATCTCGTCGCTGGCGGGGATCGGCTGGTCGTTCACCGGCATTCCGCTGCCGGCTTCCGTTGAGACGTTCTGCTCCATCCTGGCCCCGGCGGCCGGGCCGTCGGCGCTGTTTTCGATCGGCCTGTTCATGGTCGGCAAGCCGCTGTTCTATGGCTTTCCCGAGATCAGCGCGCTCAGCGTGTTCAAGCTGCTGATCCATCCGGCGATTACCTGGGTGTTCTTTATGTATGTCTTCGATATGGAGCCGCTGTGGCGGGCCGTCGGGATTTTGATGGCGGCGCTGCCGGCGGGCGCGCTGTGCTTCGTCGTGGCGCAGAACTACAACGTCTATGTGCAGCGGACCTCGGCGGCGATCCTGTTTTCGACGCTGCTGGCGGTGATCACCCTGTCGGTGCTGTTCGTCTCGCCGGTGATGCAGGTTTCGCAATAATGAGGATGCCATGATCGTCAAAACCGGAAATCTTCTGATCGCCTGTTCCGTGGCGGCGTTTGCCGTCGCCACCGCCTGGTGGATCGCGTTCTTTCACGAAGTGCTCGGCGACAAATTCCAGATGGCGCGCGAATGCTTTTACTGGACCGCCGATCTGTGTGCGCTGAAGACGCCGGCGGGCCTGTTCGTCGATGTGCCGGTGTATAACCCGGCGCTGCTGTGGGTCGCGGCGGCGCTGTTCGCGGGCGGGCTGTTCGTGCGCCTGTTCGGGCTGTCGCGCGGCTAATCCTTCTCGTTCAGGAACGTCCGCGTGATGTCGATGGCGTCCTTCATACCGACGCGCTCGACGGTGACGTTCGGCGGGAACGCGGTTTCGAGGCGTGACGGCAACTGCCGGTCCAGCATCACGAAAACCCCCCTGTCCGATGCCCGGCGCAGCAGACGGCCAACCGCCTGTGAAAGCTTGAGCCGGGTCAGCATCTCGTCATAGATCTTGCCGCCGAAGGCCTTGCGGCGCGCCTTGTGCAGCAGGTCCGGGCGCGGCCACGGCACGCGGTCAAATATCAGCAGTCTCAGCGAGCGCCCCGGTACGTCGACGCCGTCGCGGACCGCGTCGGTGCCGAGCAGGCAGGCATGCTCCTCGGCCCGGAAGATATCCACCAGCGTCCCCGTATCCAGCGGGTCGACGTGTTGCGCCAGAAGCTGGATGCCGTGATCCTCCAGCGGTTCGCGGATGCGCTGCTCGACCGCGCGCAGCCGCGAGATCGCCGTGAACAGGCCGAGCCCGCCTCCCTCCGATGCCTTGAACAGCTCGCGATACGCCGCCGCCGTTTGTTCCATGTCGTTCTTCCGGACGTCGCCGACGACGAGTACCTTCAAATGCTTTTCGTGATCGAATGGCGAGGCCTCGCTGGCAAGGATCGGCCGGACGCCGAGATGCCGGGTACCGGTCCTGATTTCGGCGGCCTGCCAATCGTTGTCCGGATCGCCGGTCTTGTCGGTCAGTGTCGCCGACGTGATGACGATGCCGTGTGCCGGTTTGTAAACGGCTTCCGCCAGCGGCTTGGTCGGGTCGACCCAGTGACGATGAAAGCCGATGTCCAGATCGCGCCCGGCGATGCGTTGGATACCGAACCAGTCGACGAACGCTTCCGGGGTTTCGTGGGCGACGGCCTCAAGCATCGCCCGCCATGCCGTCAACTGCCCGACGGCGCGGCGTTCCAGCGACGCGGTGACGCTTTCTATCTTCGTGCGGGTCTGGGTTTCCAAAGAGTCGGCCTCGTCGGCGAGAGTCCTGTGCAGTGCCGTCATCAGTTCGACCAGCGGGCGCTGGATATCGCCCAGATCGTCCCTGAGCGCCAGCGCGGCTTCGCCCAGCCCGTCGACCGCCGGGTGCGGTGCGGCTTCCAGATCATACGGCCCGTCGGCGTCGCCGGCGCGGGCATAGACCTGGTGGCGCACCAGCGCCAGAAACTTTTCCGTCGGGCCATCGGGGCGGGCGTCGGTGATGCGCTGGTGCCAGCCGGGACCGGCCAGGGCACGCGCACCGTGCAGCGCCTCGTCCAGAGCTCTTTCCGCGGCGTCGTTGCCGGAAATCAGTTCTTCGACCCGGGCCTTGAGGCCGCGCGAGCGGGACCGGCTGCCGCCTTCGGCACCGATCAGCCAGCGCCTGAGTTCGGCGGTTTCCATGCCCGACAAGTGCGCCGAAAAAGCACTGTCGGCGGCATTGAACAGATGGTGCGCCTCGTCGAAGACATAGCGTAGCGGGCGGCTTTCGCTGTCCGTCGCCATCGCCGCGTTGATCAGCACCAGCGCATGGTTGGCGACCACCAGATCGGCATGCCGCGCGCGCCGCTGGGTATGCTCGATAAAGCATTTTCCATAGTGCGGGCAGGCGGAATAGATGCACTCGCCCCGGGTGTCGGTCAGGTCCGTCGTCACTTCACGCCCGTAAAGGTGCGTCAGCCATGACGGGAAATCGCCGCCGACCATGTCGCCGTCGCGGGTCGTGCGAATCCAGCGGGCGATCAGGCCGAGCGCTATGCTGTCGGGGCCCTGTGCCAGCGCGGCGCGGCCCAGTGTCTCTTCGTAGTTGAGCAGACACATATAGTTCTCGCGCCCCTTGCGGACGACGATTCGCTCACGTTTTAGTTGTTGATCCGGATATAGCCGGTCCAGTTCGGTATCAAGCTGGCGCTGCAGATTACGGGTATAGGTGGCGATCCAGACCGGCGCTTCGTTGTGTTCTGCCCACAGGCTCGCCGGCGCGACGTAGCCGAGCGTCTTGCCAATACCGGTGCCGGCTTCGGCGATAACGACATGGGGCTCATCTTCGTTGTTGCGGGGCTGAAAGGCGGCGGTCACGGTCTCGGCGTAGCGCTGCTGTTGCGGTCTGCGTTCCGAGGTGCGGCCCAATAACATGCCGAGCCGGGTCCGGGTTTCCGCCGCCGCAACGCCGAGATTTCCGGGCGGCAGTTCGCGTGGCCGGTCTTCCCAGTCGGGCAGCCGCCGCCACACCTGCATCGCCCCCCTGAGCGCCGAGGAATGCGGCGAATCGGAACCGCCGAATCGGGCCAGCACCGCCGCCCCCCATGGCCAGCCGGCGCGGGTCATGTTCCAGGCGATGTCGCGGGCTTCGGGGGACGCTTCATGCAGGTCGTCGAGCAGCATATCGGCCGCCGTGAACAGCATCGCCGCGGTCTGCTCGGGCCCGTCGGGGAGTGCCAGATCAAGCGCCTGGGCGACGCCGCCCGGTGTCGGCAAGCAAAAGACGGCCGGCCGCACGAAGGCAAAAAGTTCAAGAATATCATAGGCTTGAAAGGCCCCGGCCCGGACGGCAGAGGCCGTCAGGCGGCGATGGCAGACAAGCGGCATGACACCCGCGCGCAGCCGGTCATGGGTTGCGCGATGGCTCAAGGTTTCGATTTCGCCGTCACGGCTCAGCCATAGCGCGTGCCTGGAACCGGCCACAAGCGCGGGGGCATCCTCGAATCCGGCGTGGGTTGTCAGGGGCTCGTCATTCATGGCGCGGAGTATAAGGGGGCGACAGGGACCTGTCCCACCCGGCGTCGTATTCTTTTGGTGTTCTTTCGAGGTTACGGGCATAATCTGCCAAATTATCGAGGAGTGTGTGTCATGGCGGATAAAAAACCGAAAATCGTCAACAACCCGAGCGCACCGGAAATTTATGCGGACCGGCCCGCGAGTGTCTCGCTCCGCGGCAATGTTGCCAGGATATCGTTGGCGAGCGAGCGCTCCGGCGGCGATCCGAAAAACCCGGAGGCCGTGGTTTCAGGGCACCTGGCAATGCCGGTGCGGGGGTTTGTGCAGCTTTATGCACAGATGCGCAGTGTGATTGCCCAGATGGAAGCCAACGGGATGATCAAGGCGACGGGCCAAGGTGACCGCCAGAGCAAGAGCAAGGGCGCAGCCAAAGCCGCTCCGGCACGTAAAAAAACGCCGGCCAAGGCTAAATCTGGGACCTCAGGGAAGCGTGCCGCCCGCAAGAAGTCGTGATCGAATTCTGCATTTAAGTTTCTTGAAACTCGCCCAGCTAAAGCGTATCGATAGGTTTGTCGATGTTGTCCGTTACGGAGAGAAAAGACGGTGCTCAGAAGAAACAAAAGCGGTATCGAGGTCGGCGACAAATTCGTGAAGACCGATGACCCCAAAACCGTCTGGATCGTAGCCGGACGGGGCAGTTCCGTTGCCCCGATGCCGCACTTCCAGGTCGTGCAGGAAGGCTATTACAGCCGTATGCGGACATTGGCGGAAAGCGTTCTGCTCGATCCCGACTATTACCGCCGGATTTCCGAGAACTGATTTCAGCCTTCGCGGCGGCAACCTGAAGCTGTTACACTCCGGTAATGGCCGTTAATCCTGACAAACCGAATGCCGGTGCACGCAGCGATGCTGATCGCCGTGGCGATGACCGCCGTGACCAGCCCGACCGCCGGCGTGAGATTAAGTCGGCGGCCGATGTGTTGGGCTGGGACGGACAGGAGCGCCGCCAGGAGGACAGGCGCGCAGCCCAGGAGCGCCGCCATGAAGAACGGCGTATTCAGGATGCCGCCTGGGAGGTCGATGCCATCGACAATTTCTGGCCGATGGATGAGCAGGCCCTTGCCGATCATGAACGGCGTCAGGATGAAAGACGCGAACGCGAACGCCGCACCGCCGAGCGGCGCCGGATGCAGGCCGACCCTGCCGACGTGCCGGGATGGGACGGCGCGGAGCGCCGCGAAGAAGACCGGCGCGATCTTGAACGCAGGGAACTGGAGCGTCGCATACGGGCCGCAAAAATCGCCGACAGCGGTGAAACCCCCGGTGTTTAATTCGGTTTTTCGGGCCGCACGGATTCCCTGGCACTATCGTAGGCGATCTGCCCCAGGTTCATGAAGAACGTTTCCAGGCTTGAGCGTTTGCCGTCGCTGCTTTCGCAGGCCGTGAGCAGCAAGACGGGTACGATCAGGGCGATAAGGATACGCATGGTGACAATATATATGGCTTCAGCAGATTGTTGAACAATGCAGCGCCGGTCAAACAATTGTCATCTCCACGCAGGCTGGGATGACGCGGCGGTTGTGGGATAACTGACCGGTGAGGCGGCAGATGAGCAGGGCGCTTATACCTTCGGCGTATAGCCCAGGTTTGGCGCCAGCCAGCGTTCGGCTTCCTCAAGCGACATGCCCTTCCGGTTCGCATAATCGGCGACCTGATCGGGGCCGATGCGGCCGATGCCGAAGTATGCACTTGCCGGATTCGAGAAATAGTATCCCGAGACCGCCGCCGCCGGCATCATGGCGAAACTTTCCGTCAGTTCGATCCCGGCGTTTTCCTGCGCCTTCAGCAATTCGAAGAGGGCGGCTTTTTCCGTGTGGTCCGGGCAGGCCGGATAACCGGGGGCGGGCCGGATGCCGTCATAGCTTTCCTTGATCAGGGCGTCGTTATCCAGTTGCTCGTCGGCGGCATAGCCCCAGAATTCCTTGCGCACGCGTTCGTGCATATGCTCGGCAAAGGCTTCGGCGAACCTGTCGGCCAACGCCTTGACCATGATCGCCGAATAATCGTCACCGGCGTCCTCGAATGACTTGGCCCAGGCGTCGGCTCCAATTCCGGCGGTCACGGCAAAGGCCCCGACCCAGTCCTTGATGCCGGTTTCCTTGGGTGCGACGAAATCGGCGAGGCACATGTTCGCGCGCTTGCCTGATTTCGGCATTTGCTGGCGCAGGCAGTGTATGGTGGCAATCGGCGCATTTTCACCGTCGAGGCCATAAACCTCGATATCGTCGCCAACCGCATTGGCCGGCCAGAAACCGATCACGGCGTAGGCTTCGAGCCGTTTTTCCCTGACGATTGTGTTTATCATCTCGTCCGCATCGGCCTTCAGGGCGCGTGCCGCCTCGCCGATGATGTCATCGTCCATGATGCGCGGATAGGTGCCAGACAGATCCCAAGTCCGGAAAAAAGGCGTCCAGTCGATTCGTTCGACAAGTTCGCCAATATCATAAGCGTCGAACGTCTTCACGCCGGTGAAAGTCGGTGCCGGGGGTGTCGTGGTTTCCCAGTCGATGCGGAACGGGTTGGCGCGGGCGTCTTCGATGTCGATGATGTTGCGCGCGCTGTCCTGACCGCCGTGCTTGGCGCGGATCGCTTCATATTCCTGTGCCACTTCCTCGACCAGTGCGTCTTTGCGGGTATCGCTCAGCAAACGGCTGGCAATGCCCACCGCGCGTGAAGCATCGAGAACATGGATGACGGGGTTTTCGTAATTCGGCGTGACCTTGACCGCCGTGTGCGCCTTGGATGTGGTCGCGCCGCCGATCAAGAGCGGAATTTTTAGGCCTGCCCGCTGCATCTCGCGGGCCACCGTGCACATTTCCTCGAGGCTCGGCGTGATCAGGCCGGACAGTCCGATCATATCGGCCTTTTCTTGATGCGCTGTTTCGATGATTTTCGTGTACGGCACCATGACGCCAAGGTCGATGACTTCATAGCCGTTACACTGCAGTACCACGCCGACGATATTCTTGCCGATGTCGTGCACGTCGCCTTTGACAGTGGCCATGACGATCTTGCCTTTGGTCTCGCCGGCCTTCTTGTCGGCTTCCAGATAAGGTTCGAGATGTGCGACCGCCTGCTTCATGACGCGGGCAGATTTGACGACCTGCGGCAGAAACATACGCCCGGACCCGAACAGATCACCGACAACGTTCATGCCGTCCATCAACGGCCCCTCGATGACGTCGAGGGGTTTCGCCGATTCCAGCCGTGCCTCCTCGGTATCCGCGACGATGTATTCGGTGATGCCGTGCACGAGGGCGTGTTCGAGGCGTCTGGTAACGTTTTCCTCGCGCCAAGACAGATCCTCGGCGCGTGCCTTGGCGCCGGATTTCGCCTGATCGGCAACTTCGAGAAGCCTTTCGGCGGCGTCCTCGCGGCGGTTCAGAACCACATCCTCGACGCGGTTGCGGAGGTCTTCGGGAATGTCTTCGTAAAGGGCCAACTGCCCGGCGTTGACAATCGCCATATCCAGCCCGGCACGCGTCGCATGATAGAGGAACACCGAATGCATGGCTTCGCGGACGCCATTGTTGCCGCGGAATGAAAACGACATGTTCGACAAACCGCCGGACGTTTTTACGTGCGGCAGCTCTTTCTTGATCGTTTCGACGGCGTGAATGTAATCCTTAGAAAAATTGTCGTGCTCCTTGATGCCGGTCGCGATCGGGAAAATATTCGGATCGAAGACAATATCTTCCGGCGCAAAACCGGCCTTTTCGGTCAGCACCGCGTAGCTGCGTTTGCAGATTTCGATCATGCGGTCATAACTGTCCGCTTGTCCGTCTTCGTCGAAGGCCATGACCACGACGGCGGCGCCGAAGCGTTTGGCTTCGAGCGCGCGTTCGATCATCTCCGCTTCGCCTTCTTTGAGGCTGATCGAGTTGACGATCGACCGTCCCTGCAGGCATTTCAGCCCGGCAACGACGATTTCCCACTTCGAACTGTCGACCATTACCGGTACGCGGGCGATATCGGGTTCGGAACCGATCAGCTTGACGAAGGTGCTCATCGCTTCTTCGCCGTCGAGCATGGCATCGTCCATGTTGATGTCGATGATCTGCGCGCCGTTCATAACCTGCTGACGGGCGATGTCGACGGCTTCCGCAAACTTACCGTCGCGAATAAGGTCGGCGAATTTTATCGAACCTGCGACATTGGTGCGCTCGCCGATGTTGACGAATCCGGTAACGTCGTCGAGACGCAACTGCTCCAGCCCCGACAGGCACATGGTGTGATCGTGCTGCGGCAGTGTGCGGGGCTCATAATGTTGAATGGCGGTCCGGATCGCCTCGATATGATCCGGGGTGGTGCCGCAACAGCCGCCGACGATGTTGACCAGGCCTGAGCGGGCGAACTCGCCCAGATGCTCGGCCATGTGTTCGGGCGTATCGTCGTATCCGCCGAAGGCATTCGGCAGGCCGGCATTCGGATAGACGCTGACGAACGTATCGGCAATGTCGGAGACGGCCTTGATGTGCGGGCGCATTTCCTCGACGCCGAGCGCGCAGTTAAATCCGATGGCGAGCGGATCGACGTGGCGGACCGACTGCCAGAACGCTTCCGGGGTCTGGCCGGAAAGCGTGCGGCCCGATGCATCGGTGATGGTGCCGGATATCATGACCGGCCAGCGGCGGCCATGTTCTTCGAAATGCTTGAGGATGGCATAGATCGCGGCTTTGGCGTTGAGCGTGTCGAAGACCGTTTCCACCAAAAGGATGTCGACGCCACCATCGGTCAAACCGCGGATCGCCTCGGCATAAATGCCGACCAGCTGGTCGAAGTCGACGTTGCGGTAACCGGGGTCGTTGACGTCCGGCGAGATTGACGCCGTTCGGTTGGTCGGGCCCAGGGCGCCGGCGACGAAACGGGGGCGTTCGGGCGTTTCCGAGGTTACCTGATCTGCGGCTTCGCGGGCCAGGCAGGCGCCGAAATAGTTCAGCTCATACGACAGCGTCTCCATGCCGTAATCGGCCTGCGAGATGCGGTTGGCGTTAAACGTGTTGGTGGCGAGTATGTCCGCGCCGGCACGCAGAAAACCCAGGTGAATATCGCGGATGACGTCGGGACGCGTCAAGGTCAGCAGGTCGTTGTTGCCCTGCAGATCGCTTGGCCAGTCGATGAAACGCGGTCCGCGGAAATCGTTTTCGTGTAAGGTATGGGACTGAATCATCGTGCCCATGGCGCCGTCTAGCACCAGAATGCGGTTCTCAAGAAGCCGTCTGATTTCCTTGCTGCGATCATCGGCCGGGACGGCGGGCATGTTCGTCGGAGATGTCGGCGTGGCGTCCATACGATGCGCCACAGGCGCTGCCAGACGGACGTTGTGGTGTGGGTGGGAACAGGTCATATCGCTTCTTTCAGTTTATTATTATTTTGCGGTCAGGCGGCGAGTGGCTTGCGGACACCCATGATGTGACAGATCGCATAGCAGAGATCGGCTCGGTTCATGGTGTAGAAATGAAACTCGTTGATGCCGTTGGCGTGCAGGACGCGGCACTGCTCGGCACAGACGCCGGCGGCGACGAGCTTGCGGGTTTCGGGGTCCTCGTCCAGACCGTCGAAAAGGCCGTGCATCCAGTCCGGCACATAGGTGCCGCACATGCCCGCGAACTTCGCGGTTTGCTGGAAATTCGTGACCGGGATGATGCCCGGTACGATCGGGATGGCGATGCCGGCCGAGCGGGCGCGGTCGAGAAAACGAAGGAACACATCGGGGTCAAAGAAGAACTGCGTAATGGCGCGGGTCGCACCGGCATCGATCTTGCGCTTCAGATTGTCGAGGTCGGCTTCGGGGCTGAGGGCTTCGGGATGCGTTTCCGGATAGGCGGCGACAGAAATCTCGAAATCGGCGACCTTTTTCAGTCCGCTGACCAGATCGGACGCATAGGCATAGCCACCCGGATGCGGCGTGTAGCTGTCGCTGCCGGCGGCGGCGTCGCCGCGCAGAGCGACGATATGACGGACGCCTGCGTCCCAATACGATTTGGCAACCTCGTCGACCTCTTCACGGGTGGCGCCGACGCAAGTCAGGTGCGCGGCCGGTGCCATGGTGGTTTCATCGGCAATGCGCGTCACGGTGGCATGGGTTCGCTCGCGTGTGGTGCCGCCGGCACCGTACGTCACGGATACATAAGAAGGCCCCAAAGGCTCAAGGCGCTTGATGGCCTGCCACAATGTTTCCGCCGCTGCATCGGTTTTCGGCGGGAAGAATTCGAACGAGACGGAAACGTCGTCCGGCATCGGCGCCGCGATCATCATCGCCGGTGACGGCGGACGGCCGCTGCGTGAAACGTTCATGATACCCGGCTTTGCCGCGTCCTTGTCGATACGGTGAATCATTGTGCGGCAACCTTTTCGGTGTTGCTGTGCGCCTTGTGGGCGGACCAGATAACGACGGTCAGGGGGTCGCCCTTGAGATGCTCGATACTGTCCAGTTTCAATCCCGCGTCGGCGAAAGCGCTGTCGAAATCGAAATCTGCAAAACCGAGGCGGCGGTGCTGATAACTGCTGCGCAGTTCCTCGACTTCATGGGGTGCGAAATCGGCGATCAGCAATCGCCCGCCCGGTGACAGCATGCGGGCGGCTTCGATAATGGCGGCGGTTACGTCATCGACATAATGCAGAACCTGATGGATCAGGACGGTATCGAATTCGCCGCCCTCGTAGGGCAGGGAATACAGATCGCCCTGCCGTACACGGCAATGCGACAGGCCTTCGGCTTCCAGCGTTGCCCGCGCCACGGCGAGCATGTCCCGCGACATGTCGATCCCCTCGCCGCGTTCGATCCGCCGGGCGAACAGGGAAAGCATGTCGCCGGTGCCGGTGCCGATGTCCAGTAATGCGGTTCTGGGCTGGTCGCCGAACAGGCGTTCGAGGGCCTTGTTGACCTCTTTCTGATCGATATGCATGTCGCGGATTTCACCCCAGACACGGGCATTTGCGCTGAAAAAGGCCTCGGCCGCCTCGGCGTGTTCGCGTTTGACGGCGGCCAGTCGCTCGCGGTCGCGCTGAAAGGTGATGTCGTCTTCGGGAATGTTGTCGATCAGGGCATTGACGACGCCCAGGGACGGCCCGGCATCGTTGATACGGTAGAATACCCAACTGCCTTCAGGAATTCGTGCCAGCGCACCGGCTTCGGTCAGTAGCTTCAGATGCCGCGAGACGCGCGGCTGGCTCTGCCCGAGGATACGCACGAACTCGCTGACGGCAAGGTCGCCGCCGGCGCGGCACAGCGCGACGATGCGTAACCGTGTCGGTTCGGCGAGGGCTTTGAGAAGTTGCACGGTCTGGTTCATGGGCATCCTTAGATCAATAATGAATAAAACATATAAACATATCTTTATGTCAATAGAAAATTGGCATGTTTACCTCATTCTTTCGGATACCAATCGTTAACCATCCTGGCGCTAGTCTCAGCTCGGGTTGCCGCTTGAGCGGCGAAACGGTGACAAGACGAGGTGGATGTGGGACGCGTTTATCAGAGAAAACGGGTAGATGCCCTTGCTTGGCGGGCATTGCTGACGGCACGGCGGAAACGCTGGATGAGCGGGGCGGAATTGACACCCAGGGAAACCGGTGAAAAGCCGGTCCCGGGATCAACGCAGGGGCTGATTAGGGCCACCCGGCGAAAGTCCCAGTGATGCGACGACCCTGCATATATCTGCTGTTTATAGGTTTATTCTACGTTTCCGGCTGCGCAACGCCGCCTGCGAAGACCGATACGGAAGCCTATAAGGAATATGTGGCGGAAAACGATCCATTTGAGCCGCTGAACCGCTCCGTGTTCGCTTTCAACAAGGGCCTCGACAAGGCCCTGTTCCAGCCGGCGGCACGGGCGTACCGCGATGCGGTGCCGCTTTGGGTCCGCCAGCGCATCGGCGCGGCTATCGACAATCTCCGCGCGCCGGTGATTTTTGTAAACGATCTCCTGCAGGGCGAGATGAAGCGGGCGATGACGACGTTGATGCGATTTTCCCTCAACTCAACGTTCGGGATCGCCGGTCTGAACGATTTTGCCCACGAAATCGGCCTCAAAAAACATGACGAGGATTTCGGGCAAACCCTGGCGATCTGGGGCTCGGCGCCGGGACCTTATGTGATCCTGCCGGTTCTGGGGCCATCAAATCCTCGTGATGCGATAGGGCGTATCGTCGATTTTCTGGTCGATCCGTTTAACGCCTGGACCGCCAATACCGGCCGCGAGGAACTGACCTATGCCCGCACAGGCGTGGCTGCACTGCATGCGCGCGCCGGATTGCTGGAATTCACAGACGATCTGGAAAAGAACGCAATCGATCTTTATGCTGCGAGCAGAAGCCTTTACCGGCAAGCGCGCGACGATGCGATTAGCAATGGCAACGCAGCGGGAGCTGATGTATCTTCAGCGCCGTCTGATTTCCCTGATCTTGCAGACAGCGCCGACAACAAAGAGCTTTCAGGAAAGCCGTGAGTTGAAAGTCATAAGAAGTATGCAACGCTCAATTTATGCCCTTGCCGCCATCGTTTTCTTCGCCTTCGCGCCGCCGGCTCACGCCACGGGTCTTGAGGAAGGTGCTGTCGCCTTTATTCATGCTTTGGAAAAAGAAGCCGTCGACTCCTTGACCGATCCGGCAAAGGAGCGTCCGGCGCGTGTGCAGGCGTTCCGGGCTTTGTTCGAGGAAAAATTCGCCGTCGAGGCCATCGGCAAGTGGACGCTCGGGCGTAACTGGCGCCGCGCCAACGAAGACGAGAGGAAAGAATTCCTGGAGCTGTTCGAGGATCTGATGGTCGCCATGTACGTCGACCGTTTCCAGAACTACGCCGGTGAAAAGCTCAATATCCTCAAGACCACCCCGGTCGACGAGAACCGCGCCACGGTGCACACCGAAATACAGCGCCCCGAAGGGGTAGACGCGCAACCGATCAGCGTGCTGTGGCGCGTCGGCCGTCATGGCGACATTTACAAGGTACTCGACGTCGTCGTCGAGGGGGCGTCCATGAGCATCACCCTGCAAAAGGAATTCGCCTCGATCATCAAGAATACCGGCAGCGTCGCCGGTCTTCTCGAGGAATTGCGCAAGAAAACCGCCCAGCTCAATCCGACCTGAGCCGGCCACCCCGGCAGGTATCGCAGGCCCGCAAGCGCCGTTCCGGTTGCACGCGAAATGCGGCTGTAACCCTTACTCAGCTTGCCGTTTTGCCATTCACCAATTATTCAATTGAGAATCGCTGTGGATTCGCTATCATTTTCAGCACGTGCACAGTCGTGAGTTTTTCTGACCACCCGTTTCCACGGCGAGCCCAGTTACTTCCCGACATAGTGAACGTTACCCAGGAGTTCTGCAGTGGTTGCAGCTCCGAAAAAGTTGATGTCGTGAAAGGGAATTATCATGGCAAACGGAACCGTTAAATGGTTCAACCCGACCAAAGGGTACGGCTTTATCGAGCCCGAAGACGGCTCGAAAGATGCCTTCGTGCACATCAGTGCCGTCCAGCAATCGGGTCTTGCAGGTCTGACCGAAGGCCAGAAGGTCAGCTACGAATTGGTTGAAGGCCGGGGCGGCAAAATGGCCGCCGAAAATCTCGAGATCATCGAGTAAGGCGACGCCTGACCAGTTGTGTCACGGGGCACGGCATGAATCGTGCTCCGGCTTTTCGCACGCCTGTTCCTGAACGGATATAGCTCCTGTCCTTAGGCCTGGTGCTCACGCCGTTCGACTTCCCTTTCCAGTAACCGCACATTTCGGCGGTTCGCTTTCCAGAAAAAATCGAACAGATCGCCGAGGACCGGTACGGCGCCGATGGCGTAGTCGATCCCGACATTCGCCAGCATGCGCGCAAGCGTCGGTTTCGAGACGCCGATGCGGTGCGCTTCGGCGACGATCCAAAGTCCCGCCAGCAATGTCACTGTGTCGCCGAGCACGGGGATCAGGCCGAGCAGACCATCGAGTCCAAACGAGAGGCGCGTCCCGGGCACCCGGATCCAGGTGTCGAGCAGCCCTGCGGCTTTCTTCAGACGTTGCAGGTCATGCCGGGTCTGATCAGGCCGGGTCTGTCTGTCTTCAACAGCCATTTGCAGCCGCCATCCGATCGCGCACCATTTGTGTCATCGATGCTGGTCGAGCCGGTCAATCCTGGCCATGGCCGGAAACAGGCGCCACCACAACGCCGTGATGCCGATGGTGGCGACACCGCCGACAAGCACCGCGCCGACGGTGCCGATGCCGCCGGCCATGATGCCGGCACGGAAATCGCCGAGTTCGTTGGAAGCATTGATGGACACCGAATTGATGGCGCTGACCCGGCCGCGCATGTGATCGGGCGTGGCGATCTGCACCAGGGTTTGGCGCACATAGACGCTGATCATGTCGGCCGCGCCATAGACCGCCAGTGCCGCAATCGACAGCCAGAACCAGGTCGACAGGCTGAAGACGACAATCGACAGGCCGAAAAAGGCGATGGAAATGAACAGCGCCGGCCCCATGCGGCCGGGCGTGGGTATCTGTGTCAGGATCAGGCCGACAATCAGCGATCCTGCGCCGGGCGTGGCGCGCATCAGGCCCAGCCCGTCCGGGCCGACATGCAAGATGTCCTTGGCGAATACCGGCAAAAGCCCCATGACGCCGCCGAATAGTACGGCCATCAGATCGATGGAAATCGCCCCGAGCACGATCTTGTTTTGCCACACATAATGAAAACCGCCGACGACGGTCAGCATGCTGAACGGCTCGGGTGTGTGTACAAGCAACTTGCGGCCCAGCAACACCGCAGCGAAGCCGGATATGACGAACGCGAAAAGTATTGCCTGATAGGCTCCGGTATCCAGCCACGCGATCAACAACCCACCCAGCGACGGGCCGAGTAGCTGCGCGCCCTTGTTCGCCGAACTGGCAAAGGCCACGGCGCGGGGAAATTGCCGGGGACTGACCAGGTTCGGCAGGATCGCCTGGCTGGCGGTATGGAAGAATGAACGCGCCGCGCCATGCAGCACCAATATCCATAGGACCGGCATGACGGCAAAGGTATCGAATTTGAACAGCGCAATCAGCATCGCCACGGCGGTGACATGGATAATGTTGCAAGAGACGATGATCTTGCGCCGCTCGAAGCGGTCGGCGGCCATGCCGGCCAGTAAAAACAGGATGAAGGCCGGGGCGAACTGCGCCAGACCGATCAGGCCGAGATTGACGGGGTCGCCGCTGAGTTTATAGACATGCCACCCGACGGCGACCGTCAGCGCGTGGACCCCCATGGAATTGCCGGTCCGGCACAGTACGAACAGCACGAAGTCCCTGTTGCGTAACAGTGGCGGGTCGGTGTCGGGTGCGGGTGAGTTTGCATCGTCAGACGTGATCATACGTCGTTTTAACGTACAAGTGGGTTCTTGAATAGCTGCGTGTTAGCTGCAAACTTCCGGTGTATCCGGCTTCGTTGTTTCCATTGCGGTTGCCGCCAATCCACGCGCGTATGGGGGATTGCCTTCGTTCAACAATTTGTGATGTGCCATACGGTCAAATCGTTATCCCGTGTGTCTGCGTTGCAGTAATATTGAGCATTGGAGATGTCCGGCACGGATTTTTCATGCCGGAAACAAGTATCCCGCCGGCTTATCCGGATTATTGAACAAGGAACATCAGTCATGAAATCACGTATTCTTGCCTGCGCTGCCGCTGCCCTGATCATGGTTGCGTCCGCACCTGCCTTTGCCAGCTCTTGCCCCAAACACATGAAAGCCATCGACGAAGCCTTGAAATCCGCGAGCCTGTCCAAAGCACAAATGGGCAAGGTAACCGGGTTGCGTGCCAAGGGTGAAGCCATGCATAAAGCCGGTAAACATGCTGAATCCATGAAGGCCCTCAGCGAGGCTGAAAAGATCCTCGGCATTCAGTAAGCGGTTCCCCCACAGTCCCGGCCGGTTAACGCAACCGGGCCGGGACTGTGGTTTTTCCTGGGCCGTTTTCATGGCCGGTCGATATCGTGCAGGGCGCCGCTGTAGCCCGTCACCCAAGCTAAAAATTCTCTTGAACAAAACCCGAAACAGGTACACATGAGGCGCAGCCCGGTGTCTGGATCCGGGCATTTTTTCGTTACAAAATCCAACACACTTGCCGTTCGGGATTTTCCCGGCCGGCAGTGTTGACTCAGTGAAAGCAACAAGCGCGGCATGGGTAATCTCGACGTCGTTCATCGTGAAAAGTTCGGCACGTTGCTGGGTGTCGCCGAAGGCGGCGTCGGCGTCTATTCGAGCCATTACCCGAGTGCTGACCGCACCGACCTGCCGAACCGTCAGGCATATCGCAGCTATGTCGACGGTGTCTTCATGGGCTACAAATGGCAGTGCGTGGAGCTGGCCCGGCGCTGGCTATACATCAACAAGGGCTATGTCTTCGACGATATCGCCATGGCCTATGACATCTTCCGGCTGCACTTTGTCACGGTTATCGCAGATAATTCCAAGCTGCCTTTGAAATCATTCGTCAATGGCGCAGCGAAGCGGCCTGTGCCCGGATGCCTCCTGATATGGAATGAAGGCGGCGAATTTCACGAGACCGGTCACGTTGCCGTGGTGACGGAAGTCTTCGATGACAAGATCCGCGTCATCGAACAGAACGTGGAGGACAAGCTGTGGCCGGAGGGCCATTCATGGTCCCGCGAACTTGCCGTGACCCTGGGGCCTGACGGCGGGTACTGGATCGACTGTACGTATGAAGATGCGGGCATCATGGGCTGGGTTATCCAGACCGATGACGCGACCCATGCCGAGGTGATTGAGGATGTCGACCCGAAATTGTTCGATCTGCAATTGCGCGAAGTCCCCAACAAAGGGCAGACCGGGGAAGGGTGGCTCGATCCGGCGCACCTGGACGAGGCATCCTACATCCAGTCGATGCAGGGCAGTCGGCTGGCGAGCGACGATGCCGACCGCTTCAAGTATATGTGTCTGACGGAATCCGCCAATCAGGAAATCAAGCGTGCCACCAACGAACTGCATGCCATGTTCATGCATGCCACGAGCTTCGTCCTGCAGGACGACGCGTTGCTGCGCCGTTTCAATCTGCCGCCGGCGATCTGGCCGCGCATTCATCAGAGTTGGGATAACCGCCGTAACGAGACGATCACCGGGAGGTTCGATTTCTCGCTCTCGTCGAGGGGACTCAAGGTCTACGAATACAATTGCGATTCCGCGTCCTGCCACATGGAAACAGGGAAGGTGCAGGAACTGTGGGCAAAGCATTACGGCTGCAATGACGGCCGTTCGGCCGGGTTCAGGCTGCACCGCGAACTGGTCGATGCCTGGAAGGAATCCGCCGCCGGGGCGTTCCTGCATATCATGCAGGACAGGGACCTCGAGGAGAGCTACCACGCGCAATACATGAAATCGGCCATCGATGCGGCGGGTATCCCATGCACTATCATCAAGGGGGTTTCGAGCCTGAAATGGGGCAGCGACGGGCAGGTTTCCGATGCCGATGGGCGGCACATCGACTGGGTGTGGAAGACATGGGCCTGGGAAACCGCGCTGGATGAGATCCGCGATCAGATTTCCGAGGACGAAGATAATCTGCGCCTGCACCGGACAATTGACCGCGCCACACAGGCACCGCGACTGGTCGACGTCCTGCTGCGTCCGGAAGTGATGGTGTTCGAGCCGTTGTGGACGCTGATCCCGTCAAACAAGGCGATTCTGCCGGTGCTTTGGATGCTGTATCCGGAGCACCCGTATCTGTTAAAGACGAGCTTTGATCTGGATGACGACCTGCGCGCCACGGGTTACGTGGCGAAACCGATTGTCGGGCGCTGCGGCCACAACATCACGATCTACGATGCCGACGACAAGGTGGTCAACGAAACCGCGGGGAATTTCGAGGCGCGTGACCACATTTATCAGGAGATGTTCGCGCTGCCGAAAATCGACGGCAAGAACGTTCAGGTCTGCACATTCACCGCGTCGGGAACATACGCCGGCGCCTGCGTGCGCTGCGACACGTCGAACATCATCACGGTCGACAGCGATATCCTGCCGCTCCGGATCGTCCCCGATCCGGACAAATGAGGATCGTCCCCGATCCGGCGTGACGAGGTCAGCCGATGGCGATTCGTTGCAGCGCCAAGTGTACGACGACGGCGCCGAGCACGACGGTCAGGATCATAAACATCAAAAGCGTATAGCGATGCAGGTTGCCTTCGCGTGGCGACTTGATAGCGCGGATGTCGCGGAACAGGCTCGACATGTGTTCGCCCATGGCGTCGATCTTGCGCTGCTCGTTATGCATCCAGAACTGATAAATGATCAGCGTGAAGATCACCGCTGTCGTCAGGACGATCGTGATGCCCATGAATTTCTGCGTCACGGCGACATTGGCATCCACGATGTTGGCGATGAAGATCAGGCCGAGAAATGTTAGCAGGGTTGCGCCAACGGTGCGCCACTGGTGGTTTTTTACGAACCGCAATGTCTCAGTGCTTTCCGCATAAAGGCAGCGGATTTCGGCATGGGTTGAATCATTGAGGGCGGACGGGACGATATCGCCCATATCCACATCGTTATCGGAGGTGTCCTTGTTCTCAGACTTTTTGTCAGTAAGGGCCATTTTGAAACTCCCAAATGCCTGGGCGCGATCACGCCTTCTGCTTGCGAATCCGACAGTGTGGATCATAGCATTTTTACCGCATTGACGTTAGTACGCTGACACGGCCCGGGGACTTAAACGGTATTTATTGCGCTTATTTGGATTGCCCGGAAATCTATGACAGACTTCCAGAGCACTCCGTGAACACCAACTGGAAAGCACAACATGACAGAACCACTCACGCTTGAAGTTTTTTCCGACTATGTCTGTCCGTGGTGCTACCTCGGCGACAACCGTGTCAAAAAGCTGAAGGAGAAATTCGATATCGACGTCCGCCTGGTGCATTTCCCGTTGCATCCGGAAACGCCGTCCGAAGGGCGTCGGCTGATGGATCTGTTCCGCACCGATCAGGCCGGGATCGATGAAAAGAACGAACGCATGCAGGGACTGATGGCGGCTGAAGGGCTGCCCTTCAAGCCCCGCACGCATACTTTCAACAGCCGCCTCGCGCAGGAAGTCGGCACCTGGGCCGATACGCAACCGGGCGGTGATGCGATCCACGATCTGTTCTTCGAGGCGTATTTTGTCGACGGGCGCAACATCGGTGATCCGGACGTGATTCTCGATGTGGTGAAAAAGGCCGGCCTTGATGTCGAAACCGCTCGCGACGTGATCGGAACGCGGTCATTCAAAGACGCAGTCGACGCCGACTGGTCGAAATCGCATGCCTATGGCGTAACAGGCGTGCCGACATTCGTCAGTGAAGGGCACGGGATAGTCGGCGCACAGCCTTATGACGCGCTGGCGTCCTTCGTCACCGAAATGGGCGCCAAGCCGCGTGGCGATTCTGCACAGTAAGCACATGATCTTCATTGTCCGGCTCCGGTCCGCTGCCTAGAGTGGTTTTCTCATCGTCAAAAATCCGGGAGGGAACAGGTGCGAAATATCGGCTTTATCGGCCTTGGCCGCATGGGCGCGGGCATGGCCCTCAACATGCTGGAAAAGAACGGCGCCCTGCTCGTTTTCGACACCCACGCAGGGGCAATGCGGCCACTTCTCGAGGCCGGTGCCACGGCCAGCACCTCGCCCGCCGACATGGCGGCGAAATGCGATCTGATTTTCATGTGCCTGCCGTATGCGCCGGAAGTACGTGTGGCAATCTTCGGCGACGACGGTATCGTCAGCGGTATCGATGCTTCCAGAAACGATGCACTGACGCTCGTCGACACGACGACGCTGGACCGCACCGATGCATTGGCCATCGCCGACGAGGCGGCGGCGCACGGCATCACTTATTGGGACTGCCCGATATCCGGGATGCCGTTCCGTGCCAGCGACGGGACTCTGACGGTGATGTTCGGCGGCACGGACGAAGCCTTCGAAGAGGTGAAGCCGTATCTGGAGCATGTCGGTACGGCGATTATTCACTGCGGTCCGCGCGGCACCGGTCAGGCGATGAAGGCGCTGAACAATATCATCTATAACGTCAACATCGCGGCACTCGCGGAAGTGCTGCCGCTGACCGTCGCCGTCGGGCTCGACCCCGAGCAGGTTGCGGAAATTGTCATGAGCGGCAGTTCACGCAGCTTCGCTTCTGAGTATTTCGTGCCGCGCATGCTGGAGGGTAAGTTCGACAGCGATTTCAGCTTGAATGCCGCTTATAAAGACATCGTCAACGTCGAACGCATGGCCGCCGATACCGGCGCGCAATTGCCGGTCGTGAAAGCCATGATCGGTAGCTACAAGGCGGCCATTGCGGCGGGATACGGCGATGAGCCGAAAAGCGCGATGCTCAAGGTCTATGAGGAAGCGTTGGGCGTATCCTACAGGAAAGATGCCGGGAAATAGACCCGTCAATATTTGCCCGCCAGCGGGAAAAGCGCGCCCTTGCTCGATGTGATTTTAAGTCGAGTTTGCGTTGTAAAACTACTGTAACCTGTCCAAATCGGATATATACTCGGTTTTGAAGGGGACCCCGCATCTGGGCAAATGCGGGTAAAAAATGCAATGACCGGGACTGCATTTGAGGTCGGGGAGGTGATGATCGCAATCGATGTATTGCTGATCGTCATCGCTATTTACGCAAGCATTGTCGTTTACAGGCGGCGTAGTGATATTCTGCGTACAGGTGCGGCCACCGGCGTTGGCTGCACCCTTGCCGGCCTTTGGACCATTACCGCGCTGTATGCTGCCGATTTGTATACGATAACCGTCGTATTGCGAACGGACGGTCTGGCGGCTACGATGAAGGTTGCAGAGGAACTGCACCGGACGGCGAACTGGTATCTGTGTTCGGTTTCGGCGCTACTGGTCTTCGCCGGACTGGTTCTGACGGTGCTGCAGTTCTCGCGTCAGCTTCGTAACATGGAGGTCAGGACCGAGGCGTTGCTGGAAAATGAAAACATTCTCGATTCCATTTTCGAAAATCTACCCGTGGGTCTTTTGATCAAGGACAGTAACCATGCGATAGAACGTTCAAACCCGACTTACCTCTCTTGGTATGGCAGGGATTTCAATGAAATGCTCGGCCATCGCTCGGATCAGATCGCAGGCTTCCAGTCCGAAGAGGACGCCCTGGTCATGAACGCCCAAGAAGATGACGTCCTGACATCGGGCAAGCTGGTGAACAGACGGGTAAAGCGCTTTTTCGTCGACGGCGATTTACATACCCTGAGCATAACCAAATTTCCGGTGTACGATCGGGATGGTAAAATCACCAAGGTCGGTTCGGTGAGCGTCGATCTGACCGAACTGTTCAAGGCCGAGGAAGCGGCCCGGAATGCCTACAACGAGGCCGAGAAAGCGAACCGCGCCAAGTCGCAGTTCATCGCCACCATGAGCCATGAATTCCGTACGCCCCTGAATGCCATTCTAGGGTTCAGCGAAATGTTGCGCGGTGAGTTCTTCGGGCCGCTCGGTACGGACAATTACCGGGAATACGCCAATGATATCCACAGCAGTGGCGAACACCTTCTGGGTCTGGTTAACGATATCCTGGATGTCGCCGCGATTGAGGCAGGCAAGCGAGCGCTGCTTAAGGAACATTTCAATATCGGCGACGTACTTGACGAATGTATCCGCAATTTTCAGCAGCAGGCCGCGGACCGTGATATCGAACTGATTGTGAATATGGCGGATGATATCGGGCCGCTTCATGCCGACCGAAAGGCGGTGGCGCAAATATTTCTCAATATCCTCGCCAATGCGGTCAAGTTCACGGAGCAGGGAGGGCGCATCAGTATTTCCGTTCAGGCCGAGGGTGACATGCTGAAGGCTCGTGTCGCCGATAGCGGTATCGGAATCCCCGGCGATTTTCTGCACCGGGCTACGGAGCCGTTCTCCAAAGGGCAGCCTAACGCTCATGTGACCAAAAGCGGGACCGGGCTCGGCTTGTCGATCGTCAAGTCTTTGGTTGACGCGCATGGCGGCCAACTTTCGATTACAAGCGCAACCGGAAAAGGCACCGAGGTTTACGTGACCCTGCCGTTCGGCGAACCGGAAAAATAACGCCAATTTCGGATGGTTTATTCCGCCGCTTCGGAATCCTGAAATTTTGTACGCAGTTCATTCCATGCCGAGGCGCCGAAACGTTCAAACCGGTCTCCAACCTTGATTTTACTGCTGGCACTCGCCGGGCGGTCGGTTTCCCTAAGCTCGGCCAGTGTGCGGTCGCAGGTTTCCATGATCGCCGCCGTCAGCAATGACGGCATGATGGCGATTTTATAGCCCATGTCGCAGGCCTCGCCGAGGTCGAGGTCAGGTGTCTTGCCGCCGACCACGATATTGAGCAGGCACGGGCCGTTGACCCGTTCCGGGATCGCCTTCAGTTCTTCCATGGTTCGTGCCGCTTCGACAAAGGCGACATCGGCACCGTTTGCGAGAGCCGCATTGGCGCGTGTAATGGCGTCCTCGAATCCGGTGACGGCGTTGGCATCGGTCCTGGCGATGATGACAAAGTCAGGGTCCATGCGGGCGGCGGCGGCAGCGCGGATTTTGGCGACGTACTCGCCCAGTGGAATGATCTCCTTGCCGTCAAGGTGACCGCAGCGTTTCGGCATGACCTGATCCTCGATATGGATCGCGGCAACGCCGGCGCGTTCGTATTCATTGACTGTGCGGGTCACATTCAGCTCGTTGCCGTACCCGGTGTCGGCGTCGGCGATGACCGGGACGGCGACGGTACGCGCGATAACGCCGGCATTGGCGACCATCTCGGTTTGCGTCACCAGACCGAAATCCGGATAGCCCAGCGACATCGACGTGCCGGCGCCGGTCATGTAGACGGCGGGGAACCCTGCCTGTTCGACAAGCTTCGCGGTGATGCCGTCATAAACCCCCGGCGCACGTACGATATCGTTTTCGGCGAGGAGTGCTCTCAGCTTCCTGGTATTTGTCATGTTGGCGTTTCCCGACTTAGGCTATTTTCCGCTCGACCCAACCTGGAGCGATGCGCATCCCAAGACTTTCGGCCTGGCGCTTCTCGAATGCAAGGCAGGCATCATCATGATGGTGGCCGCGAATGCCGCCGCGCACCGTGCCGGGCTCGACGGCGCGGAAGAAATCGCCCCAACTGTCGGGCAGGCGAACGGAATCCGGCGGTGCCAGCCAAAGGCGGCTCAGCATGCGCTTCTTTTCGGGTTCTTCGAAATCTTCGTAATCGGTGCGAGAATGCAACATCACGTGATTGTTGAGAAGCTGCAGATCCCCCGGCTCCAGATACATCGTAAACATCACGTCGGGGCGGCTCAGGATATCGTCCAGCGCTTCGCCGGTCGCAAGTTGTTCGGGCGTCAGCGCCGGCACCTCGTCGATATTGTTCGCCGCCGACATGACGCGGTTGCGATTCCATTTACCGAACAGCCGGCCGTCACAAATGTCGAAAAGCGGCTGGCGGTAGAATTTGTGTTCATCCGGCGCCTCTTCCTTCTGGCGGCTGAAACAGAACGTATCGCTATGCGCCACTTCGGCCAGGTCGGGGTGCTCCTCAATCAGGATACGGCGTGCCGTGACGCTGGACGAGATCATGCTCTGTCCGCCCGACTTGGCGGCATTGTAACACGCCAGCGAAACGATATCGCAGCCGTCCGTGTGGAAATCGAGCTTGGCGTTCGATGAATAACCGCGTCCGTTCGACGCACGGTAGTCGGTGCCGGCATCGCGGACCGGCGAAATATATTGCGACATCTTGCCTTGCGGACGGGCGACACCGGTATTGAGACCGATCGCCCAGTTCATCAATTCGAATTCCTGTTCGCTGATACCCTCGCGGGGCAGCCCCTTGACCAGGGCGATGCCGCGGCCGTGATAGGCTTCGCGGATCGCGGCGGCAATCGTCTCCCAGGCCGGTCCGAGGTCGAAATCGCTGCGGCTGTAGTCGAACAGGCGGCGGTCCGGATCATAAGCTTTCTTGACGGCGGCGGTCATTTGTTTACGGGCGGCGGCATCGATGAAAAACACCCAGCGCCGATCGTCGTGCAAGTCCTTGGCGTACCATCCGGCGGCGGTATCGACGTCAATCAGGCTCATCTGCGGCGTTCCTTGTCTGCCCTGTAGTCTGGACAATTTAACGGCAACGGCATTGAAAGAAAAATACTGTTGTTGTATCAATTAATAGATGTCACTGATCAATATAACGCCTGCCGACCTTGATGCATTCCTGTCCGTGGCGGAAACCAGCAGTTTCCGTCAAAGCGCGCAGGTCCTCGGTATTTCCCAGCCCAGCGTTTCGGCCCGCATTCAGCATCTGGAAGCGGTTCTCGGTGTCAGGCTTTTCGAGCGTACCACACGGCGGGTCGTTATCACCGATGCCGGCGAGCGCTTGCGCGGCCGTGTCGAGCGCATGGTAGTTGAAACCCGGGCGCTGGTGCAGGAATTCCGTGAAGAAAAGCATCTGCAGCGCGGCAGTGTCGTGGTCGGCGCTTCGCCGTCCGTGGCGGCGGGTTTCCTGCCGGTGGTGATCGGCGAATTTCAACGCCGCTGGCCGGAAATCGAAGTCGTGCTTCTGGATGATTTCTTCGGTCAGGTGCTGGATCGCGTCAACCGTGGCGAGGTCGATTTCGCCGTCACGCCGTATGTCAGCATCGACAACACCCTCGATTACGAGCCGTTGATGGAGGATGTGTTCCGTCTTGCCGTTCCCGATACGCATCCGCTGGCAAAACAGTCGAGTGTCAGTATTTCCGATCTTGCCGGCGAGAAACTGATGTCGATGCCGCCGGAATCCGCCGCCTGGGCGATTTTCCGCCGCACCTTCGCAGCCGCCGGCATGGACTTCGCCCCGTCATTCCAAACCCGCGATTCCGTGACCATCTTCTCGCTCATCAAGCAGGGCCTCGGGGTCGGTCTGGTAACCGAGATGCTGTCGTCGGTGCTGGACATGCGCGGCATCAGGCTGCTGCCTGTCCGCGATGCCGATCTGACACGCAGCGTCGGCATCGTGCGGACCCGTGAGCGTGCCTTAAGTCCGGCCGCGGATGCGCTCTGCAAGCTTTTGCGTAAACACGCTGAAGATTACCAGCCGGGCCATTGATATGATTGCTGCTGACAGCGGCCCAAGATAGGCTTCGACGTTCCCCATCGGCGCTCAGCCGGGCAGAGAAGGAAATATTCAAATGGTGCGGAAGTTCTTTTGGCGGGCGTTGGTTGTCTGCTTCATCGTTGCCGGCGCGGCACAGCCCGCCGCCGCCGAAAGCGTACTGGAACGCGGTCAGTATCTGGCATCGATCATGGATTGCACCGGTTGCCATACCCCAGGTGCGCTGAGCGGCAAGCCGGACATGGCACGATATCTGGCGGGATCGGACACCGGTTTCATGATTCCGGGTGTCGGCGTGTTTTACCCGCCGAACCTGACGTCTGATGACGAAACCGGGCTCGGCCAATGGAGCAAGGAAGAGATCATCGCCGCGATCCGTTCAGGCGTGCGCCCTGACGGCCGGGCACTGGTCCCAGTCATGCCGTTTCCCTCCTATGCGTCGCTCAGTGACGCGGATGCGGATGCGCTGGCGGCCTATCTGAAGAGCCTGCCGGCGATCCCGAACAAGGTGGCTGGGCCTTTCGCAAAGGGCGAAGCGCCGACCGCGCCGTATCTGCAGCCGGTGATGCCTCGCTAGCGCTTTGCCTTACGACGGGATTTCGACCCCGGTGCGTCCGTCGAAGTCCGAAGCGTCATGGCGTTCGCGCAATTCGGTCTCCGGGTCGTCCTTGGAACGATTGACCATGCGGCCGCGTTTGACGGCATCGCGTACGCCGATTTCCCGGGTCCAGCGCTGCATGTTCTTGTAGGACTGTACTTCCAGGAACGTGCCGGCATCGCCGTATTGTTCGCCCAGGCACAACACACCGTACCACGGCCAGATGGCGATATCGGCGATGGTATATTCGTCACCGGCCATGTAGCGGTTCTCCGCCAGATGCTTGTCGAGGACGTCAAGCTGGCGTTTGACTTCCATGGAAAACCTGTTGATCGGGTATTCCCACTTTTGCGGTGCATAGTTATAGAAATGCCCAAAACCGCCGCCCAGATAAGGTGCGCTGCCCATCTGCCAAAACAGCCAGTTCATGCATTCCGTACGTGCGGGAATTTCCGTTGGCAGGAATTCGCCGAATTTTTCGGCCAGATAAAACAGGATCGATCCGGATTCGAATACCCGCACCGGGGTATCGCCGCTGTGGTCCATCATGGCGGGAATCTTGGAGTTCGGATTGGCCTCGACGAAGCCGCTGGAAAACTGATCGCCGTCTCCGATTTCGATCATCCAGGCATCGTATTCGGCGCCGCTGTGCCCCTTGGCCAGAAGCTCTTCGAGCATGATGGTGACCTTAACGCCATTTGGCGTGCCTTTGGAATAGAGCTGCATCGGGTGTTTGCCGACGGGAAGCTCTTTTTCATGGGTAGCGCCGGAAATCGGACGGTTGATCGAGGCGAATTTGCCGCCGTTATCTTTGTCCCATGTCCACACTTTCGGTGGCACATAAGCCGAAACGTCATCCATTGTTAACTCCTCCCTCTGTATGTTTGCGCAGACAGTCATACGGTCTAGGGTCATAGGTGGGGATCACATTCGTTGCCGTCCAGAAGATATTTGTCGATGACAATTCTTGAGAGCGCCGCCTCTTTATGCTTCGTTAGTCTTCTGTCCATATCCAAATTCGGTCAAAGCCATTGAATGATGAAGATCCAAACCAGAAATCGGTTGGGGATTCCGGTAAGGAAGTATCTCTCCGCGATTTTGCACATGAAATTCAAACGCCGCTGAATGCGATGCTCGGGTATGCACAGTTGATTGAATCCTCGCTCAAGCCCGGTTGTGACCTTGATAAAATCATTGAATACAACAATACCGTCAAAACCGCGACGACACGTCTTATGCACATATGCGAGCGTGTGCTGAATGAGGCCATTTCGGGTAATCATGTGATTAAAAAGCAAGAAGTCGACGCGAAGCAGTTGGCAATGGATGTTGCCGCCACGTTCAACGCGTTCGCCGCAGAGCGTGGGGTCGGGCTGGTCTGTGATTTCCCCGATAATTTTCCGGCGATATCGACAGACCCGTTGCTGCTCAGTCAGATATTTTCAAACCTCATTAGCAACGCCATCAAATTCACGCCGGCGGGCGGGATGGTCAAGGTAAAGGGCGAGGTCAGTTATCATGACGAGGCGATGATATTTGTTATTCAGGATACCGGTTGCGGCATACCTGCGGATTTGCTGGTGCGCATGCGTAAAGGGGATCAGTTATCAACGGCGCATTACCACGGACACAAGGGCTGGGGACGTGGACTGATGATCGTCAACGATATCTGTGAAAAACTGAACGCGGAATTGCGGTTCGAGCCGGCAAGGACCGGCGGCACGGTCGCTCTTGTCTGTTTGCCACTGAAGGAATAAATGCCGACGAAGGAAGCGCTGCCGGATATTATACCTGTGCCTGAGTTAATAATCCTGTATCAATCGATTGAGGTGATGGATATATGCCGGAAGAAGATTACCTTCGACATTCCCCCATCAGGTTCGATCAGCCGAATTACCAAGTCTGTTACGAATACTGGCAGCGACTGAAGGGCGAACGCCACTCACCCATGTGGCGTGAGTGGGACTGGCTGCAATTGCCAGTAAGGTTAATTCCTTATTTTATGGTTGTTGACGTTAAGTACGAGCCGCTTGATTTCATTTACAGGTTCTGGGGGACCGCATCCGTCGACATGCACGGTATTGATTTTACCGGCCAGTCGATTTCCAACATCCGTTCGAAAATCACGGCGAAAATGACCGCAGCACAATACCTGGAAGTCGTTACGCATCACGAGGCCATTGGTTCCGAATACACGGTGCAGGCGGGTGAAGGCGGTCTCGCATATGTACAGACATCACTCAGGATGCCTTTTTCCGACGACGGCGAGCATGTCACACAGATTGCGACATACGTCGACTGGAGCCGCGAGCGCAACAAGATCAAGGAAGAGCATATCCGTGAATTTGGACAGAAGGGAAGATGGGGTATCTAGAGCGGGCCAGTTTATAACTGGGCGCGGAAATAGGCGACATTGACGATAAGGCCGGGCAGCAGCCATTGAAACAGGCGTACCACGTCGCAAACCTCGCCGAGTGAGGCATCCCTGGCGGCGGCTTCCCTGAGTGCGGCAGGAGTGAGGTTTCCCGAATTGGGCAGGTCCTGCATCTGTTTGACGGCGAAATCGTGCACGGACGTTACGACCGGTTCATAGTCGGCTGAAAAGACCTTCGGTGCCAGGTCGCTCCATGCCCGCGTGAAATAACTGGGCCAGCGCGCCAGTGCACGGTAGTCGGTGTTGACGAATGGCAGGCCTAGGGTTGCCTTGATGTCATTGTAGACGCGTAACGTTGGCGCATCGGCATGGTGCGGTTCGATCAGGGTCAGGGACCTGTCGAGCGACGGCCCGTGTCGCTCCGTCATCGGCGAAATGCTTCCACCTTCATTCAGTTCATGCCCTTCCAAAAGCAATCTCGCTGCGGTGGCGATCATCAGGTAGGGCATGTTGCCGTGTGAAAACACTTCGATCATGGCGCGAATATCCTCGATTTCGCGCACTGCGTATCCCAGATCGTCCAGAACGGGCAACAGCGGCGACGGTGAAAGCTGCAAGACTTTGGTTTCGGCATGGTTTCGCAGGTCACGGCAGGCTTCGGCGAACTCCTGGCTTGAAGCCAGTTCGCGCAAGCCGCCCCACAGCGCTGCATAAAAATTCGGGTAATGTGCAAATGCCATGGTGACGACCCCCATCCACGGCACCTGCAGAACGGATTTGGTATCTTCATAGACGGCATGGAGGCTATCATCGGCAAGATATTCCGGCACCGGATATGCGTTTGGGATCGGTGCCGGCTTCCGGCGTGAAAGTGTGATGGACATGTGCCCCCCATGCGCCACGATGGCGTCCATGAGGCTAACATGGGGAAGGCGCGTTCCCGCGTCTACTGGTTTATGCGGTTACGTACGCAAGAAAGTGCTGCGCGGTGAAAAGTTGAATTGATATAAATCACAGCTGTTTCAGGGCGCCGCCTTATGCTTGTGTGAACCGGAAGCAGATGTTTGCCGATAGACTATGTCGGGAGAATACGGGGAGAGCGATATGAAGCACGATATACCGACCTGGTCCGATAAATACGAAACAGGTATCAAAGCGATCGACCGCGATCACAAGGCGCTGTTCGAGGAAATCAAGAATCTTTCCGCGGCCCTTATGAAGCAGGAAAGCCCGGCCCATGTCGAGCAGGCGATTGACTGTCTCGAGACATACGTGCACGAGCATTTCGAACGAGAAGAGAACTTCATGAAGCAGGCAGGGTATCCGAACACGGAAGCGCATATGCGCACGCATCGTTCAATGCAAAGAAATGTCAAATGGCTGCGGGAGCTCCATCGTTCCGGGACCGATACCATAGACCCCGTAAAACTGACGAAGTTTCTCTCGGTATGGCTTTCCCAGCATATCTTGAAAACCGATATGGAGTACGTGCCTTATTTGCGGGGCGAGCGGGAAGACCGTGACCCGGAAATTGCCGAGCAATTGCACGAGGTCACTGTAGAAGTTCCGGAAAGCAAACGCGCCGTGATTGAAAAGTTTATCGGTATTGTCATGTCCGACAATCCGTTGGCACGGGAAATTTCCGCCCTGGTCGAGGAGTTCGAGGAGAAACTCGATGCTCAGGAATTAAGCGAAGCACGCAGGATTTTCTGTTCGGATTGACGCGGATACGAAAGCGCGTAGATTGCTTGCATGATTGAATGGCGCGAAAAAATGTCGATCGACGACGGCGGTGTGATCGATCAGGATCACAGGCACCTGATCGAAATCATCAACCGTTTTGAAAAACTTGCGTCCGATGGTCTCGACAAGGATGAGGCGACGGAGATTCTCTATGCGTTGAAGTTCTACACGCAAACGCATTTCGGCCGCGAGGAGCAACTGCAGAATCTGATCGATTTTCCGTATGCGGATGCGCATCACCACGAGCACGAAGAGTTGGTCAAAACACTCGAAGACGTGATCGAGCATCTTAAAGAGAGCAATGAAGAAGTACTGGCCGGATTACACGGCGAAATTTCCGAACTGCTGCACCAGTGGCTGGTCGGCCATATCCTGCACAGCGACCTGAAGATGCGCATATATGTCGGTCATATGAAGAAGCATGCCGAGAATTTCGGCGCACTGAAAGACATTGAAGTTGCGGCCGGGTGAGATCGACCTCAGATGACGAATGTGCTGATGAGCAGAAAATAGATGAAGAGGCTCGCAGCGTCCTGAATGATGGTGCAGACGGGGCCGCTGCCGAGCGCGGGGTCTGACCCGAAGCGTTGAAATATCCAGGGCAGGGCAAATCCGACCAATGCGGAAATCAAGCCCCCGGCAAACACGGCCATGCCGACTGCTAGGGACAATGCGCTGTGCTGGAAGGAGGCTTGCACCGCAATCGCCGAGAGGCTGCCGAGGGTTGCGCCGACACCGGTGCCGATCACCAGTTCATCGCGCAAAAGCTTTCCAATCTGGACATTCTCACGCGACAGCCCGCGCACTGAAACAGAAACCGCCTGGGTGCCGATGGCACCGGCGATATAGACCAGTGCCGGAACAAAGAAGGCGGCGGCAATGTTGTGGGAAATCGCTTCCTCGAAACCGGCCATGACGAAGGTGATGATGGACGATGCGGCAAGTCCGAATAACAGCCAGGGCATACGGCGGCGAAAGCGGTCGAACAACGAGGCGTCAAGCGCCACTTCGGCACCGCGCTCAGGCAGGCTGATCCCGGCAAGACGCTGCAGATCTTCCATATGTTCCTGGCGCAAGATACGGAACAAGGCTTCGGGCGGGACCACGCCGATCAGGCGTTCATCCTTATCTACGACAGGCACCGCGATCATGTTGAGTCGGATTGCCAGCATTGCAATCTGTTCCTGATCGGCGTCTTCCGGAACGCTGTCATGCTCGGCTTCCATGATGTCGCCGATCTGGGCGGAGCCATCGGACAGCAGGTCATTGATGCGGACGATGCCTTCAAGCCGCCCGTCCTTATCTGTAACAAAGATCGTATCGGCGCACGCGAATTTCCGGCCGCGGAGCTTATGGATAACGGCATCGACCGGCGTGTCCATATGCGCGGTTGGAAAGCCTGTCACCATATGTGCAGCAGCAGTTTCATGAGATGCGGGCGGCGTTTGCTCGGGTGCGGACGATGCCAATTCAGATGCCCTTCTTAAAGGAATATAGCCAGCTATGAAGAAACGGTAATACGCCAGCCCGGGCTCTGCTACCGTATAATCGGCCGAGGATGCGAGCCAGAATACCACCAGCGACCGTGAAAAATCGATCCGGGGGCTGGACAAGCCTGTGATACAGTGGCGTTAAATTAACAAAATCAATGGACAGGTGACCTCGTGACGAACGTACTCAAGAGTTTTCGCCACCGGATATATCTTCTGATCGAAGCCGGCCATCCGGATGACAAGGGGGCGCGGATTTTTGATGCGCTGATGGTCGCCCTTATCGTTTCCAATGTCATCACCGCGGTTCTTGAGACAGAAGCCAGTATTCACGCCGTTTATGGAAATTGGTTTCAGGTTTTTGAAATGCTGACGATCTGCATATTTACCTTTGAGTACCTTCTCAGGATCTGGGTCTCTGTCGAGCACGGACCTGTTGCCAGGCATGGCGCCTTTATCGGTCGTTTGCGCTTTGCGATGGGACCGTATTTATTGATCGATCTCCTGGCGATTGCACCGGTTTACCTGTCGCTACTGTTCCCGGTGGTGGACTTGCGAGTTTTACGGATTTTCCGACTGTTGCGGTTGCTGAAACTGGCCAGATATTCTCCGGCATTGCATACCCTGACGCGTGTCCTGGTTGCCGAGCGGCACGCACTTGGCGCGGCTCTGGTGGTTATGATGGGCTTGTTGGTTCTTTGTTCGACCCTGGTCTTTCATTTTGAGCATGATGTGCAGCCGGAGAAGTTCTCAAGCATCCCTGCGGCGATGTGGTGGGGATTGGCGACTTTGACGACAGTCGGATACGGTGATGTTGTGCCGATTACACTATTCGGCAAGATCATTGGCGGCATGATGATGGTGTTCGGCCTGGGTATGTTCGCGCTGCCGCTCGGCATTGTCGCATCGGCTTTTTCACGCGATATCCATCAACGCGACTTCGTGGTTACTTTCGGGATGGTTGCCAACGTCCCGGCATTTCAGCATCTGTCGCCGAAGGAAATGGAACGGCTGATTCGGCTGTTGAGGGCGCGCAGGATGCCGGCCGGCAGCACGGTCTTCTCGCGCGGAGACATCGGCGATGCCATGTATTTCATTGTCTATGGCAAGGTGGGTGTCGAACTTCCCGGGCATACTATCGAATTGACGGATGGCGATTTCTTCGGCGAGATGGCGCTGCACAAAGAAGCGCCGCGCCGTGCGCGTGTGCACTGTTTAACGGATTGCCGACTTCTAATGCTGGAAAAAGACGATTTTCTCACGCTCGCCAAAAACGATCCGCATTTCAACAACAAGATCGTCGACACGATTAACGCACGTGAAGAAACTTTTGCTGCCAAGCTGAATGCTGATCCGCGTTCGTGAACTTCAGACGAAACGGTGGAGCATTTAAAGGGAGGCGTTTTCAGGCAATTCAAAGCCGAAGTGATAAGCAGAAATGATGTGCTGTATACTGTCCCCGGTGCCCCAAAGCGGCAGGTGCACCAGTTCAAAGGCGAGGTATTCCTTGCCGGGTATCCAGGATATATGGCCACGTGCCATTGACGATGTGCCGGTTGTGTAAACATATGCGTAGCGGCGGCTGACGGCGTAGCGCATGTTCGAGAGTTCATAAGAACTGACCAGTCTTCCGGAACCTTCGAAGCCAAACGCAATTGTGAGGTCGCTACCCCAGAACCGGTTCTTGAAATCACGGCCATCATCAACTGCGTCTTTTATGGCAAGCGATGTCGCAATGTCATAAAGATCCATGAGTTCAAAATCTTGCAACCGCGGGAGGCCATTGCCTTCAGGCATACGCGCGCGCCAGTAATCGATGAGTCTTAATGTTATGGGTGCGCGGCAATCGTCCGCGGTGCCATTGATATAGGCTACAGGCATGATTTGCGGCGCAAGCATGGGCGATCTTTCTTCAGAAAAAATCTATTACTGTTTAGTGCTTCTAAAGAATATCTAAAAACTGCGAGAAGCAAAACAATCTCTGAATCCGTGATGGCTTTTTACGTTGCGTCCCGATTCGATCTGAACCTAGCCGAGGCGGTTGATGCCGTCGAAGGCGGCGGTTTTGTAGCATTCCGCAAATGTCGGATAATTGAAAACCGTATCGATCAGGTAATCGATCGTGCCGCCAAGCGACATGACCGCCTGGCCGATATGGATCAGTTCGCAAGCGCCGTCGCCGATGATATGAACGCCCAGAAGTTTGCGTGTCTCCGGGTCGAAGATAAGCTTTAAAAGCCCCGCCTGATCGCCGACGATCTGGCCGCGGGCAATTTCCCGGTATGAGGCATGCCCGACTTCGTAGGGTGTCCCCGCCTCGGTCAGCTCCTGTTCGTTGCGTCCGACGACTGAAATCTCGGGAATTGTATAAATCCCGTACGGCAATAGATCGGGAAAGCTGTGCGCTTCGACGCCAAAGGCATGACAGGCAGCGAGGCGGCCCTGTTCCATTGATGTCGAGGCGAGACTTGGAAAGCCGATAACATCGCCAACGGCGTAAATATGCTCGACACCGGTTTCGTAATTGGCGTTGACGGGAATACGTCCGCGATCATCGGTGGCAAGCCCGGCGGCTTCAAGATTGAGGGTTTCGGTAGCACCGGTGCGGCCGATGGAATACAGCACCGTTTCCGTGGTGATGTGCTTGCCGCTCTCGAGCGCGATATGTACCGCCTGGCCCTGATCGCCGTCGGTCAGTTCCATGCCGCTGACGCCTTCGCCGAGACGCATGGTCACGCGCTCCTGGCGCATCAGGTGGACGAGGGTGTCGATGATTTCCTCGTCGACGAACGGCAACAGCCGGGTGCGCTTGTCGACAACGGTGACGCGCACGCCGAGGGTCGCGAAGATCGTCGCGTATTCGATGCCGATAACACCCGCACCGACCACGGTCAGGCTTTTCGGCAGGGTTTTGAGCTCAAGGATATCGTCGCTCGTGAATATATGCTCGCCGTCAAAGGCGATGCTGTCGTCACGGGTCGTCGTCGTGCCGACGCCGATGACGACGTTGGCGGCTGTGATCTCGCTGGGCGCACCACCGGCCACGGGGGTCAGCAAAATACGATGCGGATCGATGAACGAGGCCGAGGCCTCGATGATCTGAATGCCGTTGCGCTGCATCTGATGGCGCGCAACATCGACGCCGAGCTGGCGAACATGATTGGCGCGGCCCAGCAGGTCGGCCATGGTGATTTCCTGTTTCACCTTGTACGACGAGCCGTAGATGCTGCGTTCATGATACCCGGACAGATGCATGGTCGCGGCGCGGAGCGTCTTCGAAGGGATGGTGCCGGTGTTCAGACAGACGCCGCCGACGACAGCCTGGCGTTCGGCAAGCCCGACCCGCTTGCCGAGCTTGGCGGCCTGTACCGCCGCACGTTGTCCGGCAGGACCGGACCCGATAACAAACAGATCGAAATCATAGTCGCTCATCGCCGTCTTACCCCGGTCATCCGCTTGTGCCCATTGCTCTGCTTGGCGGAACTATTGGATTTCCCCGGTTTGATGTCTAGGGGAAATGAAGTTTCGCGAGCCAAGATCAGCATGGCTGCAAGAATGGGAGACATGAGCAACCTTAAACAGCAGAGTGCGGTTTTTCTGCAAATTAAAATCAGGAGCAAATAAAAGATACACACCTTGAATTCGACTAACATCGTCGGGGATAGTCGGCTGGGGTTGCCCGGGGATGCCTGTTTAGAATAACGAGCGCTTACGGATCGTGAAGAAGATGCGGATACGGAGAATTCAGGATGATGACATCGCCGCCACGGCGCAGCTTTTTTACTGCGCCGTCCGGCAGGGGGCGGCTGGATACTATGACGACGCGCAAAGGCAAGCCTGGGCGCCCGAGGTGCCGGAACTCGTCCGTTGGCATGACCGGCTTATGGCACAAACGGGGTTTGTCGCTGAATTGGATGGCGCCATTATCGGCTTTATGACGATGACTGCGGTGGGACACATTGATCTTGCCTATGTCGCACCTGCGTATATCGGGAAAGGTGTAGCGAAGGCGCTTTATGATGAGATTGTATGCGAGGCCACCAGTAACGGTCTCTCAAGACTGACATCCGATGCCAGCCATCTTGCCCGCGCATTTTTTGAACGGCAGGGCTGGGTGGTCATCAGACCGCAAACGGTCGTAAGGGATGGTGTTTCGATCCGGAATTTCGTCATGCACAAAGAGCTATAGGCCCTGAGGTCGTCTAGTGTCCTTTAAGGATACTTTCGATGATTTGTTGTACCGAAAGGGCGGCGCGGAAATCCGGTAGTTCATGATCCTCTGCGCGCATGAACCGCGCAAGATGGTCCAGTTGCTGAATGCGGCCGACCTGGCGCGGATCATCGATGCCGGTGTTTGCCGCATGCCAGCCGGCGCCGTCGGAAAGGAATATCGTGTACCAGTCGTCCAGCCGGCAGGATTGCTTTTGTCCCCAGACGGTGAATTCAATCCGGTCAGGTCCGGTACCGCCGACCCCGCCGGCGACTGAAACCGGGATGCCGTTGCACGTCAGTTCGGCCAGGACATGGCTTTCGGCGCTATCCCCGGCAGGGCCATCCGGATAGCGGACGAGGGATCTGCCAAGGCTTGCCGCTCCAAAGACGCTTTCGAGCAAATAAATGAAGTGCGACAGCACTTCGCGTACGTAACCGCCTTGCTGGCGTTTGCCGAGCCATGCTGCCGCTTCCTGCCAGCCGCGCGGCCAGGATGCGAAATGCAGGCGGATATCGATGCCGTCAATGGCGCCGAAAGCGCCGTCGGCTGCCATCTGCTTCAGAAATGCCCGGCTCGGATTGGCGGCAAAGGAAAAATTGACCGCGTTGGGGGCGCCGATACGCTCGATCGTCTCGACCAAGGTGCGGGACTGTTCGATATCGACGCCGAGGGGCTTTTCACAGAAGACCGGTTTACCGGCCTCGGCCGCCGCGACCGCATATGCCGCATGATACGCGGGCGGGCAGGCGATGTAGACGAGATCGGTATCCGGATTGTTGATCAGGGCTTCGGCGCTCGGCGCGTATTCCAGGTCGGGCAGGGCTTGCTGCGGATCGAAAACGGAGACCACGTCGAACGCATCGTGCAATGACATATTGCCCAGCATGCGCTGGCCCATGATTCCCAATCCGATGATGCCAACGCGGTACGTCATAATATGTACTTTCCTTGATGAATTTTCTCGTGCGCCCGGTGCGCGGGCAGATGGATGAAAACGAAATTTAAGTTCCTATGTTAATAGCAGGCATTGAAAGTGATATAAAATGCATAGAAGACAAAATTCCGAGGGAGGGAACTTTATCAATGTCTGTCAATCTGACACCGATACCCGGCGCACTCGGCGTTGAGGCAAAAGGCATCGACCTGGCCGGGGGTGTTTCGGGGGCGGACGCGGACGCCCTGCGCGTCGCATTGCGTGATCGTCTGGTTTTGGTGATCCGCGAACAGGACCTCACCCCGGCGCAGTATGTGCAGGCCATGAGAATTTTCGGCGCCCCCATGCGCCAGCACCTGAGCAAGCTTTTGATGCCGGCGCATCCTGAGATCGCCGTGCTGGACAGCCGTGTCGCCAACACCAAACGGGACGACGGCAAGATCATGCCGATCGGCTCGCGTGACTGGCATACCGACCATACCAATCATGCACGGCCGCCGAAAATGACAGCACTTTATGCCGTCAAACTGCCGCGCGAAGGCGGCGACACCGGCTTCGCCAACATGCAGGCGGCTTATGCGTCACTGAGTCCGGACGAGCAGGCGGCGCTGGCAAAGCTCAGAACCGTCAACAGCATCGAACAGGATGTCGGTTATGTTGATGACAAGGCGCGAACCGAATTCGGCGCGCCGCAAGTCCACCCTTTTATCCGTACGCACCCGGAGACGGGGAACAAGGCGATCTACGTCCATCCCGGCAAGCTGGCCCACTTCGAAGGTTGGGGCGAGGACGAAAGCCGCGCGTTCACCAACGATCTGCTGGCGCGTGTGCTGACGCCGGAAGTCACTTATCGGCACCGATGGCAGCCGGGCGATCTAGTCGTCTGGGACAATCGTGCCCTGCTGCATGTCGCGCATACGGATTATGACCCCGCCGAAGGGCGCATCCTGCACCGCATGTGCCTGGAAGGGGACGAGCCGTTCTGATAGGGGGATGGCCAAAAGCCGACCCTTGGGATGTAATATACCCCCCTATTCAGCATGAACCGCTATACTTGTAATGAGGTTGCTGCCGGATCGCGCTACTCTGGCAAGGGCGCCGTTGCACGTGCCATGAACGAATATGAAATCAGGATCGAAGATGACGGACCACGATCAGGAAAAATTCTCGTTGGGAAGCGTTGCCGTCTCTTCCGTCCATATACCACTCGCTGATATCATGGGCAGTGATTGCCGGGAAATTTATGACCACTGGAATGCGATCAGGGGCGAACGCTTTGCCCCCGATTGGGCAGAGTTCGATATGATCAGCCTGCCCGCCGACTTGATCAGATATACCCATGTCGTCGATATATCGGCAGACCCTTTCGATGTCACGTTTCGCTTCTGGGGGACGGGCCTTACCGATGTTCTGTACTTCGACAGAACCGGGCAATCGTTGTTGAACACTAACATGGGGTATCTGGACGAGCGACGGCGCGAGCAGGTGCTGGCGGACTATAAAACCGTCATCGAGTCGCGCCAGCCGATGCCGTTTTTATGGGATGCATCGGCAACGCGCAGGTACGCGCGCAGGCTGATCGTGCCAAGTATCCGCCTGCCTCTTTCCTCGGACAACGAGAACGTCACCAACATCGTCACCCATTTCGATTTCGCCTCCCAGAAAAGCCAGCTTTGGGAAGAAATGTTCGATGTGCACAATCGTGGGAGAGTCTAGGCGGGGCGTCTGCGGAAGCTATAACATCTCAAGATGCGACGGCCCGTCCGGCGGTGCGAACGCGGCGTTCAGGAGCGCGTGATCTTCGGCATCGAGCTCGATATCCAGCGCCGCCATGTTCTGATCAATGTGGGCATGGTTGACGGCCTTTGGGATTGCAATGACATTGTCCTGTGCCAGCACCCAGGCCAAGGCGATCTGTAAATCGCTGACGCCGTATCTGGCGGCGATCCGGGCAAGCACCGGATCTCCCTGAAGCCGCCCCTGCTCGAGCGGTGAATAGGCCATCACCGGCACGCCGTGGTTACGGCAGAACGGCAGCAAATCCCACTCCGGACCGCGCCGGCTCAGGTTGTAAAGAATCTGATTGCAGGCCAACGCCTTGCCGCCCTTGCAATAGAGCCATTCCTCCATGTCGCGTTTGTCGAAATTCGAAACGCCGAAGTGGCGAATTTTCCCGGCTGATTGCAGCTCTTCGAACGCCTCGATGGTTTCCAGAAACGGGGCCGCGCCGCGCCAGTGTAATAGGTACATGTCAATATAGTCGGTGCCGAGCCGGACAAGGCTGCGCTCGCACGCGCGGATCACATCATCATGATGTGCGTTGCTCGGCAGCACCTTGGAGACAATGAAGATGTCCGCACGCGGAATGCCGGCACTTGCGAGCGCTGCACCTACAACCTCTTCTGCACCGCCGTTGCCGTACATTTCCGCGGTATCGATCAAGCGGATCCCGCGTTCCATGGCGTGCCGCACGGCGGCGGCTTCACGGTCGAACTGGGATTTCGATTCTCCCATGTACCATGTGCCGAGGCCGAGTTTCGGAAACAGATCGCCACCGGGGAGAGTGATGTTTCGCATGTCAAACCTCTGCTGTGGACGACCGCTCAATTCGGCAGCTGGTTGAACTCGGGCAGGTCGTGCAGGCAATCGTCCCAGTTTGCCCGGTCCTTGCAATAGATATGGCCGACAGGACGAAGACCGACCGGCGTATCGAGGCTGCCGGCCGGCACGATCACCATGCTGCCGTCCGGCGTTTTGCGGGCCAGCGCGCCACCGCATTCGGTGCAGAAGCTTTTCGCGTGCCGCGCGCCCGGTATCCGGTAGGTATGGATATTGTCTTCTCCCGAAAGCCAGGTCAGGGCTGCCGTCGATGAAAACAGGTTCGATGCGTGCGCAGACCCGGTGCTCTTGCGGCAGCGCTGGCAATGACAGAGGAAGAAGCGTTTGAAGTCGCCTTTGATTTCGAATTTAACTGCGCCGCAAAGGCACGATCCAAGATGCGTGGTGCTCATGTAATAATTCCCGATATCAAGCGTCCGCCATGGTGCGTTTGCGTTGCGGGCAAGGCTTTTGCGTTTTGTTGATGGGATCGAATTCGGAGCGGTTCAAACTCGCGGGCGCAATGCCGTAAACATGCAGCGACAGTGAAGGGACGTCTCCGTCATTTCTGACACCATGGATATCGTCCGGCAGAAAACTGACAAGGGCGCCGCGGGTGACATCGGTTTCCCTGGCGATCTCAAGATCGGCAAAGCCCGGTTTGGATCCGTCGTCCCGCCGCCGCCAGTCGACATTGACCTCGACGCCGTCGATGCCGACCACGACGCCCCAGGTCTGATGGTCGTGCGGCGCAACACCGCGCCCCGGGAGCCAGCAGATGACCTGCACAAGCAGCGCGTGGTCCGGCTCTTCATTGAGAATGGTAATCCCGAACCCCTGATCCTCATCGCAAAGATAGTATTCCGGTTTTACCCACGAGATATCGGCCGCCATTTTTTTAATAATCGGCGAAGCGTGTTCTATGGCGGCGGCAGGATCGCCGATGCCCGCTGTTGCGGTCTTGAGGTCGCTAACGAGATTAGAAATTACAGTGTCGCGCACATTCATGCTCCCTGATTCCTTTGTGCCATGATCTGAAATTAGCACATTTGGGAACGGAATATAAATACGCAGCGCACCTAAATGGTCCGTTGTCTGTTGATCGGTTCGCCGACCGGTAGAGAATTGTCAGTTTTCCCTTTCGGCGTGATACTGTGCATCAGATAGTTTTCATATTTGGTATTTATGTGCAACGGAGGGTGTGATGTCCATTAAGCAAATGGCCGAGGAGACGGCGAAGGAAGTTTTAACTTCGCTGGGGAGCGATGTCGATAAATCAGACGATGTTTCGCGTATAATCGAGAATGCCTTGTTGACGGTCCTGCGTGAGGCGCGTGCCGGGTGCGTTGACGTCGTTCAGGTTTGTTGCAGCGCCGATCTGGATTTGGCCCATAAAATAGCCGCCGAGCTTAGGCAAAAAGAACAGGCCCTGATCGCGAACCTCTGCAGCTTGCGTTGAGTTCACGGATAACAGTGCCGAACAGGTTCGGCTGCTGCTTGATCGTTCTGAAAGATGTGGCGTAGCATAGGTTTCGACGTTGATAGAGAGAGGATCGTGCCGTGAAGCATCTATGTTTTGCCGTTGCCGTCTTCGTACTTTGTGAGATCGCGCTCAGCGAACGTGCCGTGGCCGCCGAGGCCGGTCAGACGCAAACCCCATCGCCCGTACCCTTCGAGCCACAAGAATACAGCCCGCCGCTTGGTGGTGATTCCTGTTCGACACCGACGCCGATCTCCTGAGCAACGATACGCTTATCGGGAGCCTCTTAATTTTTGCGCTAACAGTGCCCACGCTTCAATCGCCGCAGTGATCATCTGGATGGCTTCCTTTGGCGGGCTCGCTTTGGCACGTTCTAGAAAAGCGGAGATATCCTGGATTGTTGATGCGGCCATCGCTTGATGGGCGAGCGCCGACCATTTGTGTATCGCGGCGGTCCGGGTGTCGCCTTCCGCCTCGGCTATGGTTTGCGCCGCAAGGTGCTTGAAGCGCGCGTCGATCATCAGTGCGGCGGTTTGGCGGGCCGCGTTCATGTCGCCGGTCGACGCCCGTGCGCGGGCGATCTGGAGCAAGGCAAACTGGCGCTGGGTTGAATCCGCCATCGTGCCGGCTTGGGCGAAGCCCTCGTCAAGTATTGCAGCGGCTTTTTCCTTCAGCCACGGTTGGCCGGCCTTAAATGAAGCGACCGCGATTGCTGCATTGGCGGCGATCCGGTGCGCAGCCGCGGCCTCCGATATTCTCTCGGCCGTTTGCCCGGCGCCGGCCAGATCGTCCGCTTCGGCTTGCAGGGCGGCAATGCGCGAAAAAGCGAAATCCTGTTCTTCGCCCGCACCGATGGTTTCCGCTGTCTGGACGGCCGCCGCGAACTCGGACCGAAGGGCTTCGTGCACGGCGATTTCGGCGAGGGTCCAGCGCCGTACGGGAAGACGCGAGATCGCTCGTGCGATGGACTTTGCCGCAGCCAAGTCGCCTTTTTTGGCTTGGGCGGCGGCGACACGGGCACGTGCCCAATCAGACTTTGATCCGGGCTGGAGGCTCGCCAAGCCGAGCAACGCCTGCTGCAGATTGCCGGTGACCGCTTGGGCGCCGATGATTTGCGACGTGGCGGCAGCTCTGGACTGGGCGTTCAACTGCTGAGAGACGGCCCGCACCGTTTCGAGCATGTCGACGATCAACGTCTCGACGTCGATTTCCAGGTCCGTGACCCGTGCCCGGACTTTAGCCGCGTTAGCGGCGTTCGGCGCAGCTTCGAGGTATGCACGGTACCAGGCGGCCGCGATAATGTGGCGGCCAGCTGCACGGTCGTTCGCCAGGGCCAGGTTGAACAATATGATCGGGTCGGACGGGGCCAGTTCCTGGGCGTCCCCGAAATAGCGGATGGCAAGTGACCAGCGTTCACGCTGCGCCATCTCGAATCCGCGATTGAGTGCTTCCTCTGCGGCTGGCGGACGCGCCGTCGACTGCGCGCGGCCTTCGACGGGTGCAGCAAAAATGAAGACGCCGACAAGGAGGGCTATCCAAAAAGCGTTCATCTTGTCCCACCTTTCGATATAATCCGACTATACCACAGGTTTTGGATTCTCCATCAATGTCGGTGTGCCGCGGAATAAAAAGTTTGTCGATCATAAGCCTCCTTGCACTGGGGGGCTGCCAGATGTGGATTGCCGGTCATTCCGACGATCACGGTCTCGTCGTGCACGGCGCCGGAACGGCTAATCCACCGGCCCGCACCAGCACATTCAGTCTGGCGATCGACGGAACCGACGTGACCTGCAAGGGCGAAAGCCACGCCAACCCCGATGGCTCGCAAACGGATGTCGTCAACATTACGTGCGACGACGGGCGCGTCGGCGAGGGAACGAGCCACGTGGTTTCCGTTGACGTCGGCGAAGGCAATGGCTCCGACAGTTGCGGCAACGGCTTTTATCTGACGTTCAGTACCAATAAGACGTACATTGACGACAAACTCGAAGAGTTTCGCAAGATGTCGCAGGCGTCGGGGAACGCCGGCAATGACAAGTGCGAGATCCCGGGCGCATTGCCGCCGCATACCGATCCGCTGATTTAGACATGCACGCGGCTATCGCGCCGATGAGAAATCCATCAATCCCTGAAGATAGTTGATGTAGTCCACAAGCCCGGCGTTGCCGGGTTCGTACATCTGCGCCTCGCGGGCGTCGGCGATGGCGGTCTGTATGTCGCCCGCCAGTAGCGCCTTGTCGGCATGATCGATCAGTTGCGCGGTCGTGGCGCTGACCTGCCTCGGCGCGTTATCCGATCGAATGCCGTAAGGATGGTTCTGCTCAAGGTTTGCGTAGCCCTGACCAAACGTCTTTTGCTCGGCGTCGAGAAGCCCCCGTGTCTTGAAGTATTGCGCGCGCAGACCCCGGTCGTCCGGCGCTAAACGGGCGGCCTCGTCGAGCTTCTGCAGGGCCGCCGGGTAGTCCCGCGCTGCCGTTAACGTGTCGGCGTCGCGCACCAGCATCATGGGCTTGATCGGCAGGTCGCTCTCGCGGCCGGATACAAGGCGCATCATGGCTTCATCGTGCGGATCGAACGTGCGGATCGCGCTGAGTCGCACCGGGACCGCGCCGTCATTGGGTGCGCGTTTTCCGGCTGCCCGCAGCAACATTTCCGCTTCTGCGTAACTGCCGCGCCGTACGGCATCGCGGGCCTGGTTTTTGTACGCATCGGCTTCTTTGACCAAAATCAGATGAGTCGCTTGCAGAAGCTCGCCGATTTCGGCTTGCGAAGGGTCCTCCCAATAGGCGCGGCCCAGAACGCCGCGCGCGTCGAGGAATTTGCCTTCGCGGATCAGTTGGCGACCCTTCTCTTCGAGCTCGGCGACATGAGGCGTTGGCGGCGGCGGCCGGTCGTCGTGGGTTTTGGTGAGTGCGCGGATCCGGTCGAGTTCGTCAATCGCGTCCGAGATATTCTCGTCTTTGGGATAGCGCTTTTGCAATCCGCGCAGATAGCCCCGGCTCTTGTCCCAGTCCCGGCCGCCGAAGGCCAGCGCATCGAGCAGCATGGCCGCCATGGGGCTTGCCGCGTCCGGGTGTGCCGAAGCATTTGCGGGGGCCGCCGCAGGAACGTCGCCGATCACCGCGTCCGGGGACAGGAATTGCAGCTCGCCTTCGTTGTTCGCCACCTGAAGGTCCCCGGTTCTGGACGCTCCGGGTGCGGGATCGGGTTCCGGGCCAGGGCTCGGGCGTGGGGCTGGCGCGGCGTCTTGTCCACCCGGCCGGATGAACGCCAGGCCATTTTCATCGGGCGTCTGGTCGCGTAAATCGACCGGCGGCGGGGCCTCCCCACCCTGGCCGAAAAAGGCGGTTCCCTTCGGCGTCAGAAAGTCGAGCTCGTTTTTCGCGCCTGTGGCGGCCGGTGCCGTGGCCGGGGCCTTCAGCTTATCGGACAGGCGGCCGATGATCTGATTGATCCGCTGGTGACGTTCGCGTTCCGCTTGGCGGCGCGCCTCGGCACGGCCGGAGCGCTCGTCCTCGGCCCAGGCCAGATTCTTGCGGATCACGGGATCATCGGAATACCCGAGCGCGTTTTGGAAACTGCTGACGGCGGCCGTCCAGTTGCCCTTGTTGGCATAGGCGATGCCCGCGTTATTGAGGTTGAGGGCCGCCTGCCGCCGCCGGCGCAGCTCAAGGCCCCGTTGATACCCGGCCCAGAAATTGCTCATCAGGCCCTGCATCGTGTTCGCCATCATCTGGTTCATGAATTGCTGATGCTGGTAATAGGCGCTTGCGCCGCCACTGCGGCTGCCACTGTTGCCGCATGTGATTCCGCTTGAGCTTTGCACGCACCCGACCACCCCCCGCGCCCGGTTGGCGGCGGTATCGGGAAGGACCTGTGCCGAGACTTTGACTGTGTAGAGACACGCAACCGAAAGAATCAACACCGGGAGTATCTGATTTCGGGCCATGGCAAGGGCCTCGTCCGCTTTGACAGGAACATTTTAGCAGAATTTTGGTGATTCAGCCATGCATCACTTCAGCGCTTAGATGCGGATGCGAGCTATACAGGGCGCTGCGTTCAGCAATACCAGACCTCTCCCGGCAGCACGCGGGCGGCTTGCTCTAGATACGCCCAAAGTGAAGCGGCATTGTGGGGTTAATAGACGCCCGCGTAAGGCGACAAAAAGATCTGAATTTTTCCCGGCCGTTGCCGGTTCCTCAAATCTGTGGGAGATATTCAGTAAATCAATTTTCAGTTCGGCTCGTTTCGAGCCGGCATCCGGCAGTAATGACGCAATATGCAAAACTATTTTCAACGCTGGCAGGCGCTGTCCGGCAACATTCGCGGCTCGATCATCGTTCTGATCGCGTCACTGGTTTCCGTGATCATGTCTTCTCTGATCAAGCAGGTGGGCCAGACGATTCCGGTCATAGAAATCCTGTTCGTGCGTCAGATCCTGGTACTGATCATCATCTCTCCGGTGATTTTCAAAAACCGTGCAACGGTGTTCAAGTCCAACATTTATGGCATGCATTTCCTGCGTGCGTCGCTCTCGATCTTCGCCATGTATCTAGGGTTTTCCGCGGTCGTCAACATGCCGCTCGCCGAAGTGACGGCGATTTCCTTTGCACGCATCCTGTTCACCACCATTCTGGCCATCATATTCCTGAACGAGGTCATCGGCCTGCGCCGGTGGACCAGCATCATCATCGGCTTTGTCGGCGTGCTGGTGATCATCCGGCCCGACCCGGACAATATTAATATCTATGCCCTGATGGCGGTCACCTCGGCTCTGTTCGTGTCCGCCGTTCAGATCATTCTGCGCAAGCTGTCACAAATCGATAAACCGTCGACCATCCTGGTCTTTCATTCCGTCACTATTACCCTTGTCATGGCTATCCCGGCCTATATCCAGTGGATCATGCCGAGCATCGATGAAATGATTTTTATCGTCATGATCGGCTCGTTGATGTCGCTGATGCAATGGATGTTCATCCAGGCTCTGAAGGTCGGGGAGGCAGCGGCAATTGCGCCGATGGAATACGTACGCCTGCTCTATGCCGGGATCATCGGGATCGTTTTCTTTGCCGAGACGCCGACCGTCTGGACCCTGTCAGGTGCCGGGATCATCGTCGCCAGTACGCTCTATACGATGCGCCGCAATACCCTCAAAAGCACGCCAAAATAGGATAGCGGGATACCTATGCCTCGGGAGAGGCCGCCGGAGGCGGTTTTAACAGTGCCGTCGACGGCTTAGCACTATTTTAAATTCAAGGACCACGGCAGACCCTTTCGGGTGGGGTGTCAGGCTTTGCATAATATAGTAATCAGTATACATAAACGGCGTCGAACAGAGACTTAAGCAGGGTACAATAATGAGTTGGTTGGAAATTCTGGGGTACATCGCTTCAGGCGCAGTGTTTGTCACGTTCTGGATGAAAACGATCATACCGCTTCGGCTCGTCGCCCTTGCCGGCAATGCTTTGTACTTAGGTTATGGGATCAATTCAGAGCTTGGGAATATCATCCTGCTGCATGGTTCGCTGTTGCCGCTGAACCTGTTCCGGTTATACCAGGCGGTGATGCTTAGAAAGCGGCTGCACGAAATGGCGCATTCGGCTTTTGATCCCGGATCGTTGCTCCCTTTTATGTCACCGGTCGAGCGAAGCGTCGGTAGCTTTCTCTTTCAGCGTGGGGACAACGCGAGAGACATTTTTTATCTGATGGATGGCACATTGCGGATCGAGGAACTCAATCTTCAGATACAAGCCGGCCAGCTCGTCGGTGAGATCGCCATGTTCGCGCCGGACAAGACCCGGACACAAACAATCAAGTGCGAGACAGACTGTAAACTGATGCGCATTACCGAAGATAAAACGCTCCAGCTGTATGCTGAAAATCCGGAATTCGGTCTCTATGTGACGAAAATGATGGTCGCGCGCCTGCTCGAAAATGCGCAGACATCCAATCGCGCAATCCCGGCGGCGCCTGCGTGAATACGTCCCACATCTTTCCATCTATCCAAGCTCTGCAAATGAGCCTATAGGAAGCGTGTGCAATAGTGATGCAGGCTGATGCAGGCGCTTTGAATGTCTCAAACAACAACGGCTTCTCAGGTTCCGCCCGGTCCGGGTGGCGGGAAACCGCCGCGCCATTGGGTCGTCATCGAGGATGCTTTCTCACGCTATGAATGTGAACGCCTAAAGGCTGCATTTCAGGAATTGGATGCTCAAGAGGGCGGGTTGGTCGCGGGACGATTCGACCAGAAAGTGCGCCAGTCGGCCCTCGTGTGGTTGCCGGAAGAGGACGCGTTTGAATGGGTGGTGCAACGCATGACCCGTTTGGCGGGTGACGCCAACCGGGATGTTTTCCGATACGTGATCGACGGTTTTGAAGAACAGCTGCAGCTCGCGTGTTACGGCCCCGGTCACTATTACAACTGGCATATCGACCGTGGCCGTGGCGCTGTCGCCGGGCGGCGCAAGTTGACCTTGTCCGTACAGCTGACCGATCCGGAAGAATATGTGGGCGGCGAACTCGAACTGAACGCCGACGGGCATCCCTTTCAGGCCCCCGTCGATCAGGGGGCGATGATCGTGTTCCCGGCGCATACGCTGCACTGCGTGGCTCCGGTGGTGTCAGGAAATAGGCTTTCACTGGTAACCTGGATACACGGCCCGGACTTCATCTGATCGGCTTGTACCTGAATAAGCCGCGCCGTGTTTCGGTTGCGAAGCCGGGGGTAGCGACAGTTGCATAAACGGATCTGTCATTCCCGCACTTGCCTCCGCGAATTTAGGTTCCTGCCTGAATTCAGCGCGGCAAGCGTCAATCCAAATGTCCGGAACCCTGATTGTCACCAAGGTGACGAGAAAGCCTATCTCGTCAGCGGCTTGTACTTGATGCGGTGCGGTTCGAGTGCGTCGTCGCCGAGGCGACGTTTCTTGTCGGCTTCGTAATCCTCGTAGTTGCCCTCGAACCATTCGACGTGGCTGTCGCCTTCGAAGGCGAGAATGTGCGTCGCCAGACGGTCGAGGAACCAGCGATCGTGCGACGTGATCAGTACGCAGCCGGCGAAATCGGCGATGGCTTCTTCGAGCGCACGCAGCGTGTCGATATCCAGATCGTTGGTCGGCTCATCGAGCATGAGGACGTTGGCGCCGGATTTGAGCATGTTCGCCAGATGCACGCGGTTGCGTTCACCGCCTGAGAGTTGTCCGACTTTCTTTTGCTGGTCGCCGCCCTTGAAGTTGAACTGTGCGACATAGGCGCGGGACTGCATCTTGCGTTTGCCGAGGTCGATCTCGTCGAGACCGCCGGAGATTTCCTCCCACACCGTCTTGTTGTCGTTCAAGGCATCCCGCGACTGATCGACATAGCCGAGTTTGACCGTATCACCGATGCGGATGTCGCCGCCGTCGGGTTTTTCCTGCTCGGTGATCAGCTTGAACAGCGTCGTCTTGCCGGCACCGTTCGGCCCGATGATCCCAACGATGGCGCCGGGCGGGATTTTGAATGAAAGGGCATCGATCAGAAGATGATTGCCGAAGCCCTTGCGAAGGTCGCTGGCTTCTATCACCAGTCCGCCGAGACGCGGCGCGGCGGGTATGACGATCTGTGCCGAACCCGGTGCGATGTCCTGTGACTTGGCCAGCAAATCCTCGTACGCGGTGATACGCGCCTTGGACTTCGCTTGGCGGGCACGGGGGCTCTGACGAATCCATTCAAGTTCTTCCGACAGCGTACGCTGGCGGGCAGATTCTTCACGTTCTTCCTGGGCCAGGCGTTTCTGTTTCTGTTCCAGCCAGGACGAGTAATTGCCTTCATACGGAATGCCGCGGCCGCGGTCGATTTCGAGTATCCAGCCCGTGACGTTATCGAGGAAATAACGGTCGTGCGTCACCATGACGACGGTCCCGGCATAGGCCGAAAGGTGGTGCTGTAACCACGCCACGGATTCCGCATCCAGGTGGTTGGTCGGCTCATCGAGCAACAGCATTTCCGGCTTTTGCAGCAGAAGCCGGCACAGCGCGACACGGCGGCGTTCGCCACCCGACAGTTTGTCGACGGCACTGTCGGCGGGCGGGCAGCGAAGCGCGTCCATGGCGATCTCGACGGTGCGGTCCAGATCCCAGCCGTCGACGGCATCGATCTGTTCCTGCAGTTCGGCCTGTTCGGCGATGACGGCGTTCATTTCATCGTCGTCCATCGGTTCGGCGAACTTGGCGGAGATTTCGTTGAAGCGGTCGAGCAGATCTTTCACGCCGCCGAGGCCGTCCGTCACGTTTTCGCCGACGGTCTTGGTCGGGTCGAGGTGTGGTTCCTGTTCCAGATAACCGACGCGCACGCCCTTGGCGGCCCAGGCTTCGCCGGTGAATTCGGTATCGATCCCGGCCATGATCTTCATCAGTGTCGATTTCCCGGCACCGTTCGGGCCGAGTACGCCGATCTTGGCGTCCGGGAGAAACGAAAGGGTGATGTTCTTGAGGATTTCCTTGCCGCCCGGGAACGTCTTGGAAACGCCCTGCATGACATACGAATACTGATAACTGGCCATCTGCGGTCTGCCCCTTGAAAACGTGTCTGGATTTGGCGTTGTGATATCGTTTTCGGCCGCATTAGGCAACGCCTGTAAGTGTTCAGCGGCGCGTTCGCGACAGGATCAGAAACACCGACGCCGCCAGCGCCAGCGCAGGCAGGGCCGCATCGCGCCAGAGATCCATCGTCGCGGCGGACGCCAGATCCCAGGCACTCCATAGCATCGGCCAGGCGAGCAGCCATAACGAAGCCCGGCCATACACCGTGAACAGGACGGCAACGTTGATCAGCGCGACCGTCGCCGGTGTGATGGCGAAACCGTGCGTTGTTTCGATCGGCATATGCATGAAGAACGTCAACAGGGGGGGCAGGACGAGTGCGGCGAACAGGAGCACGACACCGATCTCGTGCGAGCGGGTGCGCCCGGCGATGATCTCGAAACGCCCGAGCAGCCCCCCCCAAAGCACGCTCAGCAACCCTTGCACAATGAACAGTACGCCGAACGGCACGGCGGCCCAGTTCAGATCGGCATAGGTTTCAATATGAAATGCCCAGCCGGTCCAGATCCAGAATGTGCCGACGATCAAGGCCAGTATCCGTCCGGCGGAACTGTCGGCGCGCTTCAGGCAATACAGCAAGACACCGCCGAGAGCGACGGCGACGAGCAAGGCCGGCCAGTACGTTTCGTTGTAGCGGCCGAACATACCGACATAGACATCAGGCGAAAACGGGATCAGCCGGTCCATGGTCTATAAGCCTGCCACATAGTCGGCCATGCGCCGGCGCGTTTTGGTATCCGGCAGCGGCCCGCGCATGGCGTTCATATTCTCGCTCATGTGTTCGACGCTGGATGTTGCGGGAATGGCGCAGGTGACAGCGGGGTGTGAAATGATGAACTTCAGCAGGAACTCGGGCCAGTTGGCGGCACCCGCGTCCGCTGCCCATGCGGGCAACGGGTGATCCTGCACGAAATCGATCAGTTGTTTGCGCCGGTACGGCCGGTTGCAGATCACGGCGATGCCTCGCTCGGTGGCCAACGGCAAAAGCCGGTCTTCGGCCTCGCGGTCGACGGCATTGTATGTGAGCTGCACGAAGTCGATGTCTTGCGTTTTCATGATGTCTTCCATGCCGCTGTGCCGCATGCCGTGCGAGGTGGTGATGCCGATGTAGCGGACCCGGCCGGCGACCTTTTCCGCACGCAGCGTTTCTAGGTGTGCTTCCCAGTTCAGCAGATTGTGCACCTGATAAAGATCGAAACGCTGTACGCCCCAAAGCCGCCGTGCGTTTTCAATCTGCTCGCGGCCATGCAGGGTTGACGGTGTCCATACCTTGGTCGCCGAAAACAGGGTGCTCGGGGTATTCAGTTGTTCCAGGGCATAGCCGACCACTTCCTCGGACGAGCCGTACATGGGCGAGGAATCGATCATCCCGCCGCCCATCTCGAAGAATCGGGCCAGCACCTTTGTGCGTGCATCGCGCAAGCGCCGGTCTTCACCGACGTTGAACGTGATCCACGTGCCCATGCCGATGGCGGGAATGCGCTCGCCCGTGCGCGGGATCGGTTTTGTCAGGATGTCAGGGCCGGCGGCGAACGCCGGCAGGCCGCCCGCACCAAGTGCGGCACCAGCGGCAGCAAGGCCCATAAAGCGGCGGCGGTCGATATGGAGGCATGACATCTGCGGTCTCCACGGTTGCTTCTTCTGAAAGATAGGAAGTGTAGCGCCATATTTCGAGGCTTGCGTTCGTCCCCGGGTGCGGGTTTTCTAGCGCCTGACAACGGCCGACAGGGAGAAGCATTCATGAGCGTCACAGAAATTCGCGCCGAAGTTTTTTCGGCAATGCCTGAAGAGCATCGGGTTTTCGGACAGCCGTCCGACTGGGTGAATGCCAACAAGCCGGGCGCAGACGTGCCGTCGTTTCTTGAAGGACCGTCGTTCGACAGGGGCGGTAATCTGTGGTGCGTCGATATTCCGTGGGGACGTATTTTCCGGGTCACGCCATCGGGGGAATGGTCGGTCGGGGCCGATTACGGCGGCTGGCCGAACGGCTTGCGGGTGATGCCCGACGGCACCATCCAGATCGCCGATTATAAGCGCGGCATTATCATCCTCGATCCGAAGACGGGCGATGTGCGTGATCGCTTCGGTTCGAACCGAAGCGAGGGCTTCAAGGGCTGCAACGATTTGTTCTTCGGCGCCGACGGCACGCTGTATTTCACCGATCAGGGCACGACCGGCCTGCACGACCCGAGCGGGCGCGTCTATCGCGTGCGCCCGGACGGCAACGAAGTGCTGGAACGCCTGATCTCGAACGGGCCGAGCCCGAATGGTCTCGTCACCGGTCTCGAGGACAAGGTGCTGTACGTCGCCATGACTCGTGCCGCTGCTGTCTGGCGCGTGCCGCTGTATCCGGAAGGCCCGAACAAGGTCGGCCTGTTCGCACGTCTGCCGGCGGGGGTCATCGGGCCGGACGGCATGGCGCTGGACGAACGCGGGAATCTTTATGTCTGTCACGCCAGCCGGGGGCGGATTTATGCCTTTGACGAACACGGCGAGGACATCCTGACCGTCGACTGCCGCCATATCGGCCGCACCACGACGAACCTGGCTTTCGGTGGGGTGAACAACGACGAGCTGTTCATTACGGTATCGGACGCGGGTGTGATCGCACGCGCGAAGATGCCGGTGCCGGGGCGGCGGATGTACAGCCACACGGGCTGACGGGGCGCGATACCTTAGATCAGGTGTCGGCTTTCAGAGACCGCTACATCATCATATCAGCCGGCGATGGGCGTCATGTGATTGTCCCACCTGCGGAACGCATGACGTTCGGCGTTTATTGGCAGAAATGCGGTGCTCAGGGTCTCAATCGTTCCGTTGCCGCTGGACACCACCATCCCGCCGGCTGACGGGGCGAGAGCGCAACCGTCCGCCAGTTCCACATGGCCCTGCCATTTTCCATCGGGCAGCCGCCAGAAACCGACCAGGCCGCCCCTCGGCGACGAGACCGCAAGTGTGCGGCCCGGCGTATCGAAAACGACCGATCCGCAATAGCCGTTGAAACGGCTCAGAATGTTCTGCGGCATGGGCAGGGCGGCAAGGCGGCTGTCTTGGCCGTTGTGGAGATAGACGAGGGGTAGTTTCCGCCCGTCGCTGAGCTGATCCTGGCACCCGACGCAGACGCTGCCGTCGGCGGTCAGGGCGATATGGCGGATGCTGAGTTTCTGCAGGCGGTCTTTGGAGAAGAAGATTTGGTTCGAGATCGTGCCGTTGCGGGCGTCGATATAGGCAAGTGACGGCCGCATGGTATCGATGTTGAGCTTCTCCCTGCCATTGTCGGGGTGCGTCAGGATGCCGCCGTTGGCAACCGCGAGCGTGCGACCGCCGGGTGTGAGAAGTAACTGATGCGGGCCGATTCCGCCGCTCGGGAACTCGCCGGTTCGGACATAGCCGTTGGCGGCATCGTAAACACCGATCACGCCTTGCCCGTTGTCGAAATTGTTTTCCGTCATCCACAACGTCTTGCCGTCGGGGCTGTAGATGCCGTGACCATAAAAGTGCCGCCCGGCGGCAGGTGACAGGCGGTGGCGTTCGCGCCCCTCATCAATATCGAAAACGATGGCAAACCTGCCGGGGCGGCGGGCGACGACAAGACCCTCGTTCGAATGCGGGCGCACGGTCGAGCCGTGGCCGCGGCCCGGCAGGGGCAGGTCCCAGCGGATGACGAAGTCCGGACCGATCCGCGAAACCATGTGCTGGGCGCGGAGCTTGTCATAGCCGGTGGCAAGAAAACCTGAATTTGCCGCGGCTCGGACAGTCCGGGGCAGGAATGCCCCGAAGCCGAGCGCCAGCATCGACGCCGTAAAGGTGCGCCTGGAAACAGGCGGGCTCAGGGTTGATTTCGACATTCAATCAATCGCCGTCCAGATTGTTGAAGCCGAGGTTGACCTGCAAGGTTTCGGGCAGGCTTTCCGCAATCAACTCGCGCAGCGATGCCAGCGTTCCGGCCAGGGCGCGAAAGCGAACCGGGCCGAGCTCTTCGCTCAACAGCACCTTGCCGTTTTCCCCCATGGCGCGGATGGCGTCCTCGGCTTCGTCGAATTGATCGAGGATCAGCTTGTGTTGGGGATCGTCATCCGGCGCATCGGCGTACAGCAGTTTATAAAGCTCGCGCAATGCACGGATGTTGACTTCGACATTTTTCAGGCTGCGGCCGCTCAGCCAGTTTTCAAGCTGCAACGGCCGGGGGCGTTTCGTGCCGGCCGGCTGCTTTAATTTCACGGATTGAATGAATTCCAGCGCAGTGACGAGATCGTTCACCGTGTTGGCGATGTCGATCTTTGCGTCTCCGTCCGTTCCGCCGCTTTCCGCCTTCAGTACGGCGGCAATGCCGGCGATATTGTGCGTGATCGCCTCGGCAACCCGGCAACGGACCGCTTTTTCGCCGCCGACAAGATGCTGGGACAACGGTGCGTCATCGAACAGCAGCCTTTCCAGCGCCGGAAAGCCCTGCAACGCAACGCTGGCCCCGGCGATTCCCTGCGCAAGGCCGGGAGAGGCCGGTTCCGCCAGAAGCTTCCGCAAATGCCGTTCCGTGACGCCGCGCTTGTCGGGCCAGAACTGCAACCGTGCATGACGGTCGTCCATGGCAACTGCGCCGTGGCGGAAATGCTGTACGGCCTGCCAGGCATCCATGGCGTCGTGAAACGCTGTGCGGATGGCCAGCATGTCGGGTGCTTCATGGATGTTCTTGCAGTGCACTGTGGTCTCGTATTCAAGCACATGGGCCCTTTCCGCGAAATGTGCATACCCGGGTTCAATCTGATTATTATAAATCGCTGTGCGTATCGCTGCGTAATCGGGCTGAGTGGCCTGAGCGGACAGAGACGGCAACAGGACGGCACCGAAGAATAAAGCTGTGATCAGGCTTTTGCCCATCAGAGTGACTCCAGAAATTTGATCAATGCGTCGCGGTCTTCGGCGGACAGTTCGCGAACATTGTTCTTTGCGGCTTCGGCCTCACCACCGTGCCACAGAATCGCTTCGAGAAGATTTCGCGCGCGTCCGTCATGCAGGAAATACGTATGCCCGCTGACGGTTTTCGTCAAACCAATGCCCCATAACGGCGGCGTGCGCCATTCGTATCCGTCGGCGGCGCCTTCGGGCCGATGGTCGGCCAGGCCGTCGCCCATGTCGTGCAAAAGAAGATCCGTATATGGCCAGATCAACTGGTGCGAATGCTCGGGCCGGGACGGTTCCGTTCGGGTAATGTATTTCGGTATGTGGCACGAGATGCAGCCGCTTTCATAGAATATGCGCTTGCCTTTGAGCACGTCCTTCTTGCCGACGTCACGACGCATGGGCACCGCCAGATTTCGGGAATAGTGCGTGACAAGCTGCAGGACGTCCTCGTCCGCCTCGAGGTTCTTGTCTTGCGCGCTCGCGCCGTGCGGTGCCTCGCGACAGGGCGTCTGCGCCAAAGTACAGTCGCCCCAGGGCCGGCTTGCCTCTGGATTGGAAATACCGATGTCGCCGGCAAAAGCGCCGCCGGACTGCTGGCGAATGGACGGATTGCCGGCTTTCCAGCCAAAGCGGCCAAGCACGACCTTGCCGCTTTCATTGTCCCAGACCAGATTGGCGCGGCCGGAAATGCCGTCATTATCGGCGTCGTCGGGATCGGCGTGGGCGAGGATGTCATCTGCCGCGATCATTTCGATCAGGCCGAGGCCGATCATCTGCGGCGCGACCCGGGGCGACAGCATGGTGTCGGGGTGCATCGGCCCGTATTTCAGATCGGTGACGCTGTATTCGGGTTTCCGCAAATTGATAACGGTGCCGTCGGCGAGTTTCACGTGCTGTTCGGTGTACGTGATGTGCATGTGGCCTTCGGGGTCGATGCCCTGGACCGCGAAATCCTGAAACTGCCCGCCGTATGTTGGCTCGTTGATGACATTGACGCGGTGTTCGTCCAAAAGTTTCCTGTCGGCGTCGCCCCGGGGCGGAATCGACAGACGCAGAAACATGGAAACGGCGGGGGCATTGTTGCTTTCCGGCGGATGTCCGCGCCCGTCCTTGAGGTGGCAGCGCTGGCAGGAGCGCGCGTTGAACAGCGGGCCGAGCCCGTCCGAGGACTGCGTCGAGGATGGGGCGGAAACCCACAGCCGCTTGAAGAAACCGTTACCGATCTTGAAACGCATTTCCTGTTCAAGGGTCAGGTTCGCCGAGCTTTGCGAGAAGGCATCCGCATTGGCGCGCGGGCGTACCGTTGCCGCGCCAGCAGACATGGCTTCGAATTTCTCAGGGGCAGCGAACGACGTCGCCGGTTTCAGGATTTCGGCTTCGTTGGCGGCATATGCGCCGGTCGTGGCCAGAAGCAGGGCCGCCAGCGCTGCACTGGCGAATGTTCGGGTATGGGTCATATCGTGCTCTCTTGAGAATGTGCGGTGCGAACAGCATGCTGCCCGCACCGTACCCGCCAGTTGTTATTTAAAGACAGCATTCGGATTATCGAGACTGTCCGATCTTTCCAAAGCAAGCGCCTGCACGCCAAGTGCCGGCGCCGCTTTCTCGATGGCCTTGGCCTGCGCCACCAGACCGTCGACAACGGCCTGAATGATCGCGTTGCCCTCGGCATTGCCTTCACCCAGCATCTGGTCATAAGCCATGGTGCGGCTGTCGGCTTTGGCTTTCATGATCGCCATTTTCTGTGACGCATTCTGCATCGCGCCTTCGATCATGGCGGCGACAGAGGCATTCTTTGCGGCAACCAGCGAAGCGACGCCCGGACCTTCGACGACACTGCCGTCAATGCGCACATAACGGCCGTTATAAATCGCCACCATCCCAAGCTGATCATAGTAGTGAGAGTTGTGGGTGTTGTCGGAAAAGCAGTCGTGTTCTTCTTCGGGGTCATGCAGCATCAGGCCGAGTTTGATGCGCTCGCCAGCCAACTCGCCATAGGAAAGGCTGCCCAGCCCCTGAATGACCGCGCTGATGGCCAGTGCCGGGTCGTCGGTCACACGGGTGCGTGCCTCGCCGCCTTCCGCCCATTTCGCGACCATTCCCGCCAGATCATCGACCAGAAGGTCGGTCGCCGCCGTCAGGTACTGAACGCGGCGATCGCAATTGCCGCCGGTGCAGTTCGCGTTGTCGAAATCCGTCGCCGGACGCTTGCCGGCACCGGGGCCGGTGCCGTTCAGGTCCTGCCCCCAAAGCAGGAATTCGATGGCGTGATAGCCGGTCGCGACATTGGCTTCGATGCCGTCAAGTTCCTGAAGCGTGTCGCGCAACAGCGCCGGGGTGATCATCTTTGCATCGATATTCCTGCCGGCAATCGACAGGTTCGGGTGCGCAATGACGTTGGCGGTGTAATAGGGGTTGGCGTCGGCGCTGGTCCCGTATGAGGCGTCGACGTAATCGATCAGGCCCTCATCCAGCGGCCAGGCGTTGACCTTGCCTTCCCAGTCATCAACGGCCGGGTTGGCGAAACGGAAACCCTCCGTCTGCTGATAAGGTTTGCGGGCCGCCAGCCAAGCCGCCCGTGCCGCCAGCAGTGTCGTCTCGCCGGGGCTTGCGGCGAGTTTGCCGACGGCGCTCCGCAGTGTTTCCGATGTTGCCAGCGAGTCTGCGTACATGGCGTGCGCAATGTCTGCGTAAGTCATGGCTATGGCTTTTGCGTCCGACGCCAGGGCGCCGGAGGCGGGCAGTGTCAGGAACACCGTCGCCGCCAGGGTAAGTTTTCTGAACATTGTCATTTTCCTCAGTTGTCTTTTTTGGGACCTCAGTATTCGGCAGCAAGCTTCAGCGTCGCCGTGTGGCCACTGTTGCCGGTGCCGCCGTCGGATACCGCGTAGTCCTCGTCATGCAGGTATTCGCCGGTGATCGAGAAATGATCGACGATGGCGACGGTGACGGCGGCGCCGTACCGGGTTTCAGGCAGACCCAGGGCGAGTGCTTCCTTGGTACCCTGTGCGGTCGCGGCGAAGGTCGTTTCCTTGCCCATGACCGGCAGCGTGTAGGCAGCTTCGAGGTTCCAGGCGACGGGCTTCGCACCTTGTCCGTTAAAGGCGACTTCGCCGCTCTGGAAGGATTTCAGGGCCGTCATGTATCCGCCCAGCAGCGTCATGCCGGAGAACGTGACATCGCCATGCGCCTCGAACCCTGAGACATAACTGTTGATAGCGGTAGCATTAGTGCCGAGCGCCGTCGTCAGGCCATCGGAATCCGCCATGTTGTTGAGGTAGGCAATGCCGCCGTTGAAGGCGACGCCGCCGTTTTCCCCGCCATAGCTGAGGGCGGAGCCGAACTGATCGATCCTGTTGCTTTCGCCGGTTTTCTGGGTGTCGCCGTTATAGATGAACCCTTCCAGCGCGAACCCACCCTTCGCCGCACCGAGAAGGATCGAGGCTTCCTTGGTTTCACCCAGATTCTTGGTCAGCGGATCGGTGCTCATGGCGGTATCGAAACCGCCGAACGGACCGGCCCATTTGCCGGCCTGCAGATAGAGCGGGAACTGTTCGGTGTTACCGAGGGTCGCAAACGCCTCGTCGAGAGAGATGGTCTCTGTGCCGTCATCCTCGTAGAGCATCTGCACATGCGTCGCGAGGTACTCGTGCGGCTGGGTATCGACGAAGAACTCGACCTTGGCCAGGGTGATGTCGCTGGTATCGGCACCGCTGTAGGCTTCGGTATTGGTCATCTCAACCTCGGCAACGCCGCCCAACGTTACCTTGTCGAGGATCGACGGCTTGGCGGCGGCTTCATCGGCTTTGGCAGCGGCCTGTTCGGCTTTGCCTTCCGTCGCCTCAAGACGGGACCGCAGGGAATTGATCTGCTGCTGCTGTTTTTCGATTAGCTTGATCAGGTCGCCGAGTTTCGGTTCCTGGGCAGATGCAGGCGATGCCAGGACGAGCGTGAATACACTCACGCAAAGCGCGCTTCCCAGGAATGTGCGCGTTAAAGGCTTCATCTTTTCGTTCTCCTCGTCTTTCTTCGGTTGGTCGTTCTTGGGGGTGGCGCGGCATGCGCCGTTTTAGATCATGCGGACCCGTTCGTGAGGCATGTCCTCCGGTGCCGGCGCGCTATCGTTGGTGTCGGTTTCTTCAACGCCGGCTTTTGCATTGAGGGCGGCCATCAGCGGCGCCAGACCGCTTGTGCGGAGCGGCACATACGTTTTCATCAACTGCCGGCACAGCTTCTTGACGTTGCAGACGGCATCATGGCTGACGCAGTCGCACGGAAAGACAACGGTGTCGGCCCGCGCGATGGCACTGGCCAGTTCATGGATGGATTTTTCCTGGCCGCCGTCGTGATGCAGGAACTCAGCGTTCCAGTTCTGTAAGAGCTGGCGGTAGCGGTTCACAGATTGTGGACGGCCGCCGACATAGAGGATGCAACGGCCGGCCAGATCCGGCGATGACCAGCTCGAATCGGTCATGTCCCTTTCGTCCGGGTGCATTGTGCTGAGCGCATCCTCGACGTCACGTGCCTCGTCGCGGAGTACGGCGATGACCTCGTTCATCTTTTCGATTTCGCGCTCGCGTGCCGCGAGCCTGCTGCGGAGCATGCGGGCCTCGTTGATAAGGGCATCCGTTTCCGCCGGATCGTTTTCCACGCTGCCGAAGTCTGCAATGTGGATCGACGTCGTCTTCGCGTTGCCCTGAGCAAGCTTCTTTTCCAGGGATTCGATGGTGCGGGATTTCTCGGCCATGCGCTCGGCATGATGACGCCGCTCGCGGTCGCGGTCCTCGCGCGCCTGGGCAAGATCGTTCTCAAGCTCACCCAGACGGCGGATGTCGGCGCGATTCGAGGCACCGACCAGATGCGACAGCATGTGCACATCGGCGAACATCCGTTCCGCCAGTTTTGCCGGCGTGTCCGGGTGGCTCATCAGGGCCCAGAACGGCCCCGGGATATCGCCGGCTTCAAGTGCTTCTTCCCAAGCAAGGGTAAGCTCTGCGGGGCAAACCGTTTTCACGAGCTTACGGATCGCTGTGGCATGCTTTCGGTCGAGCAGGGTATTCAGGAATTTGGATGTCTTGTTGCGGCTCGCCGCATGGCTGACGAAGTGACCGTGCAATTGGTAATCGACAGGGAAGCCCGGTTTCGGGGCCAGATCGAGCTTACGGCCGAGTGCGCGAAGATCGCGGAGGGACAGGCAGGTGCCGACGATCGAGCAATGCCAGCCATCGCTCAGTTCCCAGATCTTGCGGCGTTGTGCCTTTGCGGCGGCGAATTTGCCGTTGCTTGAGCAGGCTTCGCACATGATCGCTCTCCTCTGATGGACCTTGGAATCTCATAAATGAGATTAATAATCATTCTCAATTGACTCGTAGAGGAGGGATTTGTTAAATGCAAGTGAAAATCATTATTAATTAAGATTTTTCTGATTTAGGGAGTGCATCAGGTGACGAGATATCGGCATAAATGCTGGCCGCCCATGCTCCGCATTGCGACGTCAGCTTTCGTATCTCGTGGTGCCGCGGCGGTTGGCATCAATCGGCAGTTCCATCAGTAACGGTTGGTGCGCACGCTGCGAGCAGGCATGACGTGGACAAAGATGGCAGTTGATGCCGATCGGGCTGAATAGGCCGCCGTCGTCGGTATTGAAAGGCGCAGCATAGGCGAGACGGTGCGCGTGCTTCATTTCACAACCGAGCGAGATGGCGAGGCGGCGGTCCTGGGTATCGCGGCTGAACACCGGGCGTTCGGTGGTACGGCTGATAGTGAAGAAGCGCTCACCCTCCGGCAGTTCGACGAACTGCGGCACGATGACTCCCGGTGTTCGAAACGAGGTGTGGATGTTCCACACAGGACATGCGCCGCCGTATTCCGCGAGATTGAAGGACGTTGAATTGAACCGCTTGGTGACGTTGCCTGCCTTGTCGACGCGCAGAAAGAAGAAGGGGACACCCTTGGCGCCTTTGCGTTGCAGGGTCGTCAGGCGATGGCAGACCTGTTCGAAGGAGACCCCGAAGGCAGCGGCGATACGATCGACATCGTAATGCGTTTCTTCGGCGGTTCTGTGAAACGGTTTGTAGGGCATCAGGAATGCCGCCGCGAAGTAGTTCGCCAACTCGGCCTGGCAACGGGCAACGCTGGAGGGCGAGCGCACGCCGCTGTCAGCGGTCAGCCGTTGCAGCACATCGGGCAATTCGACGAGGCACAGGATATGGGCGAGTTGGAAAATTCGGTTCTGATGGTCCAGCGCCTCGGAAAGACGCACTGTCGCATCGCCGGCGGAATAGATCCTCAGCGCATCGTTCATGTCTTCGACGGCGGCGGTGGTGACTTTAATGCCGTGGTCGTTCAGCAGCCGCGCTTTGAGCACGGCGTAAACGTCGTCGGCATCGCACGGCTCGGCTATGCGGAGCTGTTCGGCCGCTTTTTCAAGTTCGGCGAAATAATTTGAATGATTACGGAAAAAATCATGGATCACCGTCTCCGGCGCTGATGTCAACAAGTTATCGGGCATGCGTTCGCCACCGAGATGCATCAGCTTATCGATCGCCGAGCGATGGCTACGATATAAAAACAGAAACTGGTTGACCAGCCGGGGGGCATGGTCGATGGCCGCGCGAAGTTCCATCAGGTCCGGCAGGTCTTCGCCGAACACCGGATCGCGCACGGCATTTCGAAGATCCGCCAGCAGGGTCGAGTCCTCATCCTTAATAAGGTCGCGCCAGTCGACGCCGTAGGCATCGGCAAGCGACATCAGCACCTGCACGGACAGCGAACGCTGATTGTTTTCCAGAAGATTGACATAGGCCGTGGATATCCCCAGCGCCTTGGCCATCTCCGCTTGGGTTTGATTGTGCTGGCGGCGGAGCTGACGGAGCCTCGGGCCAACCAGAGTTTTGCGAATACGCATGGAGCACCTGATGAAGGAAATTTTACAATTTAACATAAATAACAAAATGTAACTCATACAATCAACACATAAACACGAAATCTAATGCCCCGCCCGTGCCGCCCGAATAGAGTGCCGCGATTGGGATATATCGCACGGACAGCGTTCTCAGATAACGCGCGGTGCGGTCGAGGAAACAGCCAGGAGAGCGGTCATGGCCTATAAAATTCTAATTCTCGGCGCCTCGTACGGCTCCCTGCTCGGTACAAAGCTGCTGATGGCGGGTCATGACGTTACGCTGGTCTGCCGTAGCGCAACGTCGCGGTTGATCAACACCGAAGGCACGGAAGTTCGCATCAGATTGAAGGGCGAAGATGCGCACCGGGCCATTCGTTCCGGCGATCTGCCGGGGCATCTCGATGCTATGACACCGGAACAGGTCAAGCCCGAGGACTACGACCTAGTCTGTCTGGCGATGCAGGAACCGCAGTATTCCGCGCATGAAATCTGGACTCTGATGGTGCGAATTGCGGATGCGTGCGTGCCGTGCTTGTCGATCATGAACATGCCGCCGCTGAGTTATCTGAAACGGATCGATGGTCTTGATACTCGTGCATTGGAAAGCAGTTACACCAATTCGCGTGTCTGGGACCGTTTTGATCCCGAACTGATGACCCTATGCAGCCCCGACCCGCAGGCATTTCGGCCACCTGAAGAAGGCGCCAACATCCTGCACGTCGGTCTGCCGACGAATTTCAAAGCCGCCCGGTTCAGAGATGTCGCGCAAAACGAGATGCTGCACCGGCTCGAAGCCGATATTGATGCGGTGCGCCTCGAGGGAAAGGATGTTCCCGTCAAGCTTCGCGTCTACGGCTCGCTGTTCGTGCCGCTGGCCAAATGGAGCATGCTGCTGACCGGCAACTATCGCTGCATTACCAATGCCGCCCCAATCAGTATTCGCGATGCAGTCCATACTGATATCGAACGTTCACGGGAAATCTATACCGCCGTCGATGCCTTGACGGCAAAACTCGGTGCGGACCTTGCCGATGCGGTGCCGTTCGAAAAATATGCCAAGGCAGCGGAAAATCTTCTGAAGCCGTCATCGGCGGCGCGTGCCATCGATGCCGGTGCGCCGTTCATTGAACGCGTCGATCTGCTGGTCAGCGCCATCGCTAAATCTCTAGGCATGGAGAACACCGAATTCACCCGTATCGCCGAAACCGTCGATGCACAGTTGAAAAACAATCACCAGTAAATCGCCTGAGGAACAGGCGCGGACTGCCACAAAAAACATCAAACCGTCCATTCGAGGAGACAACAAGATGCCAGGTTTCAAAGGGTTGGCCATCCCGGGCCCGACCAACATGCCGTTTCAAATCCGACAGGCGATGGATGTCGCATTGGAAGATCACCGCGCACCGGATTTTCCCGACTTCACGCTGCCACTTTTGGCAGACCTGAAGAAGGTTTTTCGTACCGAAACAGGCCATGTCCTGGTGTTTCCGGGATCGGGGACCGGTGGCTGGGAGGCGGCTGTCACTAATACTCTGTCGTGCGGCGATACCGTGCTGGCGGCGGACTTCGGGCAGTTCTCGCACCTTTGGGTCGATCTTTGTGTACGCTTCGGACTCGCGGTCGACGTCATCGATGTAGAATGGGGCAAGGGGGTGCCGCTTGAGGAATACGAAGCGCACCTTGCCGCGGACAAGGACCACAAGATCAAGGCGGTTCTGGTCTGTCACAACGAAACCGCAACCGGGGTCACCAGCGATGTTGCCGGCGTGCGGCGTATTCTGGACGGTCTCGGCCATCCGGCGCTTTTGTTTGTCGACGGCGTCAGCACCATCGCTTCGCTGGAATTCAGGATGCAGGAATGGGGTGTCGATGTTGCGGTATCGGGCTCGCAAAAAGGTTTCATGCTGCCGACGGGATTGTCGATAGTCGGTGTCAGCCAAAAGGCATTGGAAGCAAAGAAGACCGCAGGCATGCCGGCATGCTTCTTCGATTTCGACGATATGCTGAAGGCCAATGCGCAGGGCTATTTTCCCTACACGCCGGCGACAACGCTGTTACGCGGTCTGAGAGCGTCGATCGACATGCTGCTGGATGAGGGCATGGACAATGTCGCACGGCGTCATCATCGCCTGGCCGGCGCCGTTCGCGCTGCCGTCGATGCCTGGGGGCTGACGAATTGCGCACAGGGTCCGCAGTGGTATTCCGACACGGTGACGGCGGTCGTGGTGCCGGAGGGGTTTGACGCCAATGACGTGATCAAGACCGCGTACCACCGCTACGACTTGTCGCTCGGCGGCGGACTGAGCAAGGTCGCGGGCAAGGTGTTCCGGATCGGTCATCTGGGCTGGCTTAACGAGATTATGGTGCTTCAGGCATTGGGCGGTGCCGAGATGGCGATGTACGATACCGGCATTCCGTTCGAGCCGGGTGCCGGTGTCGGTGCTGCGGTCCGTCACTTTGGCCAGGCGCAGGCGGGCGAGGTCAAGAGCGCGGCCTGAATGCGATAATGAACGTCAGACTTGAAGAAAGCGGATGGCCGTATAGTCATCCGCTTTTTCGTGCGTTCAGTCCTGCCAGTACCGGTGCAGGGTCACATGTTCCATGAGACCGCCGGGAATCTCGTCGATGCCGAGACCCGGCGCGTCCGTCATCACGACATCTCCGTCCGTGATCGCCGTGCCGGGGATACTCTCCCTCAGCGGGTTGGGATTGGTGTCGACTTCGAGAATGCCGTCGCCGCCGACGGCGGCCAGCAGATGCGCCGAGGCAACCAAGCCGATGCCGCCGCCCAGGTAATGCGGACAGTAGGTCAGGCCGCCTGCGATGATCGCGCGCGCCACATCCAGGTTTGCGCTGAAGCCGCCCCATTTTGCCATGTCCGGTTGAACAAATCTCAGGTAGCCGCCGTCAATGGCGGCTTCAAAGTTCGCAAGCCCTGTGATGTTCTCGCCGGCGGCCAGCGCAACGCCGCCTTCGGCTGCAAGGCGTTGCCAGTCTTCAAACGGCGCGTCGGCCAAAAGCGGCTCTTCCAGCCAGCCAAGCCCGGCATCCGCCGCGCCCTTGGTGAATTCGAGCGCCTGATCGAGATCCCACGCCTGATTGGCGTCGGAAAACAGCCGCTCGTCGTTTCCGATCATCGGCGCGATGCGTGCCAGCGCCGCCAGGTCCTGGGCTGTGTCGAAACCGACCTTGACCTTGAAGTTGCGGATGCCCGTCGCCCGCGCTTCGTCAATCACGCTTTCCGCGATGCCGATGTGAATGCCGCTGGCATAGACCGGCACCCGGTCCTGCGCATCGGGATCGATGAACGTTCGCACAGGCTTCCCTGCGCGGCGGGCCGCCAGATCCCAAAGCGCAATATCGATGCCGGCAATGGCCTGATTATAAGGGCCGGGTTCGGCGGTTTGTAGAATGCGTACATGGACTTTTCTGCTGAGCGCCGCAAAGGCCTGCTGCGGGGATGTAAACTCACCGGCCGTCAACAGCGGGCCCAGTTCCTCAATCGCCATCATGACCCGGTGTTCGGCACCGCAGGCGGGGAAGTTGCACCATATTTCGCCGAAGCCGAAGCTGCCGTCGTCGGCTTCCAGTCGCACGAATACGGCGGGCCGGCTACGCATGATGCCGAACGATGTTTCGACCGGCCGTTCGATGGCGATGCGGAACGCCCAGGCGTCAATGCGATGGAGCCGGAGCGGCCCGGAAAAATCACAGGCATCGTTATGGGTCATGGGGGTTCCTCGTGTTTCGGGCCGTGTCGTCCGCTCAGGCTAAAGATATTATACTTGTAGGGGAATTGAATATGCGAAACGATGGGCCAGAAACCAAAGTATAGGAGACACGACATGCTTAAAACTCTGGGTGTCTTGAGCGTTCTGGTATCCCTGACAGGGGTGTAGCATGCGGCGGCGGATGATTTCTCCCTGGCCTTCGAATGGGGCGATATTCCGCTGTGCACGACGGGGAATCCGAATACCGTTCCCAACCCGACGTTCACGCTGAAAAACGTGCCTGCGGGAACCAAGTTCCTGTCGTTTACGCTGACCGACCTTGATAAACCGTCATACGCTCATGGCGGGGGAACCATCGAATATACCGGGCAGGATGTTATCCAGCCGGGGGCTTTCACGTATAAGAGCCCTTGCCCGCCGAGCGGTTCGCATGATTATGAGTGGTCGGTCAAAGCCAAGGAGAGCGACGGCTTTTTCAGTGGCTCCATCGCTTCGGCGACGGCGACGACAACCTACCCCTGACCCTAACAGGCGGCAGCGGTCTTTCGGTTGAATTTGATCCGTTTGCTGGAGATGTCCGAATGCTCTTGCCGGATTGACGGTGATTGTGGGCGCCATGCTTGTCTCTGCACGCGCGTTCGTTTTTCGAATTAAGCCGCAATGTGGGTCTTTCCGGCGCTGGTGATCGGCCAAAATCCTTGATACATACAGGTTATGACGATGGCAGGTTATGACGATGGCAGGTTATGACGATGGCAGGTTATGACGATGGCAGGTTATGACGATGGAAATTGTAAAGCTTGGTGAACCGCTGCTGGCCGAAGTCCGGGGCATCGATATTTCGCAGCCGCTTGATGCGGATGCGCGCGAAGCCATCAACCGGGCGTTTCTGGAACACTGTGTGCTGGTGTTCCGGGACCGGGAATTAACACCCGCACAGATGGTCCGCTTTGAAAGCGTGTTCGGCACGCCGTTGATTCATGTGACGAAGAAATACCGGCATCCGGAAATCGACGAGCTGATCGTCATGACTAATCTCAACGCCGAGGGCGAGGTCGACGAATTCGAATCCCGCCGCGGTCTCGGCTGGCATTCGGATATGTGTTATCTCGAAGTTCCGGCAAAGGCGACCATGTTGCACCCGCTGGAAATCCCGGACGAGGGGGGCGACACGCTGTTCGCCAATATGTATCTGGCGCTGGAGGAGATGCCGGCTGAACTCAAGGAACGTTTGCAGGGCTTACGCGGCACATTCCGCTTCGGGGGGCGCAGCAATGACGTGCAAAACCGACTGGATCCCGCTGACCGGGATAAGCCGCTGATCAATCATCCGGTCATCCGCCGCCATCCGGAAACGGGACGTGAATCGATTTTCGTCAACCCCATCCATACGGTCGGGATACTCGGCATGCCGGATGAAGAGGCCGTCGCCTTGCTGGACGAAGTGTATGAGTGGTGCGGACAGTCCCGCTATCAGGCGCGCCATCAGTGGCGCATGGGCGATACGCTGGTTTGGGATAACCGCTGCACATGGCACAGCGCCACGGGCGACAATCCCCTGCGCCAACGCCGGCGTTTTCTGCGCGGCAATACCGCCGAAACCATACAGTAATTGCGGCAGTCAGCCGTGGAGAAGAAATCTTGAGGAAAGAGTGGTGGGCCCGGCAGGACTCGAACCTGCAACCAGACGGTTATGAGCCGTCGGCTCTAACCAGTTGAGCTACAGGCCCACCAAGGCGCGGTGGTTGGCCGCGCGGGTCAACTGATTACCCTTTTTTGGCGGCAGAGAACAGACCGAATTCGGCCTTTCCGATCAGTAATCCAGGAAGCTTCTAAGTTTTCGTGAGCGCGACGGATGTTTGAGCTTGCGCAGCGCCTTGGCTTCGATCTGACGGATTCGTTCGCGAGTTACCGAGAACTGCTGGCCGACTTCTTCCAGCGTGTGATCGGTGTTCATGCCGATACCGAAGCGCATGCGCAGCACACGTTCCTCGCGCGGCGTCAGTGACGCCAGCACGCGCGTCGTGGTTTCGCGCAGGTTGGCCTGAATGGCGGCGTCGAGCGGCTGCACGGCCAGCTTGTCCTCGATGAAATCGCCCAGATGGCTGTCTTCCTCGTCGCCGATCGGGGTCTCGAGGCTGATCGGCTCCTTGGCGATCTTCAGAACCTTGCGGACTTTTTCCAGCGGCATCGAAAGCTTCGTCGCCAGTTCTTCCGGCGTCGGCTCGCGGCCGATTTCGTGCAACATCTGGCGTGACGTGCGGACCAGCTTGTTGATGGTCTCGATCATGTGCACCGGAATACGGATAGTGCGCGCCTGATCGGCGATGGAGCGCGTGATGGCCTGACGGATCCACCACGTCGCATAGGTCGAGAACTTGTAGCCGCGGCGGTATTCGAATTTGTCGACGGCCTTCATCAGGCCGATGTTGCCTTCCTGAATCAGGTCCAGGAACTGCAGGCCGCGGTTGGTGTATTTCTTGGCGATCGAGATCACCAGACGCAGGTTGGCCTCGATCATTTCCTTTTTCGCCTTGGCGGCTTCGCGCTCACCCTTCTGGACGATGCCGACGATGCGGCGGAACTCGCCGATCGGCAGGCCGACGGCGCCGGACACGTTCGAGACTTCCTCGCGGATTTCCTTCACATCGTCTTTGTACTTCTCGGCGAAGCGCTGCCAGTTCTTGGTCGGCATCTTCTTGCAGCGTTTGATCCAGTCGGGATCGAGCTCAAAGCCGCGATAATTCTCGAGGAAGTCCTCGCGGCGGATACGCGACGTGGTGGCGAGGCGCAACAGCTTGCCTTCAAGGCGCACCAGACGCTGGTTGAGGCCGTAAAGCTGATCGACGAGGGCTTCGATGCGGTCATTATTAAGATGAACGCCTTCCATCAGCTCGATCAGTTCCTGACGCAGTTTGACGTAGCGCTTTTCCTGGGAGTCCTTGAACTCGCCGACACCCTGCATGGCTTCCATGCGGGTGATCTGCAGGCGTTGGAATTTCTTGTAGGTTTTGGCGATCTCTTCGAATGTTTCAATGACTTCGGGCTTGAGTTTTTCCTCAAGCGCAGCGAGCGACATATTGTTCTGCTCGTCGTCGTCCTCATCGTCATCGTCGTCGGTGGTTTCGCCGTCTTCCGACTTTTTCTCGCCGTCCTCGTCATCGGACTTGGCTTTCTTCGGCGCCTCTTCGGTTTTCTCGGCGGGTTTTTCCTCAACGGCTTTCAGGGCCGGTGTTTCAGCGCCGTCTTCACTTTCTTCGTCTTCTTCCTCGGTGCCGCCCTGTGGCGCCTGCCCCGGGCCGCCGCCGAGCGTCGCGTCGAGATCGACGATTTCGCGCAGCAGGATTTCCTCGGCAACCAGCGCATCATGCCAGCGGACAATGGCCTGGATCGTCAGCGGGCTTTCGCAAATGCCGCCGATCATCATGTCGCGGCCGGCTTCAATCCGTTTGGCGATGGCGATTTCGCCTTCGCGCGACAGCAGTTCGACCGAACCCATTTCACGCAAATACATACGCACCGGATCATCGGTGCGGCCAAGGTCGCTCTCGTCTACGTTGCCGGCGGTAGACTTCTCGGTTTTTTCGTCTTCTTCTTCCGAGGCGGTGTCGTTGGCGGCTTCTTCCTGTTCTTCGTTCTCGACCACGTTGATGCCCATTTCGGACAGCATCGCCATGGTGTCTTCGATTTGTTCGGAGGAGACATCCTCGGGCGGCAGCGCGGCATTCAGTTCGTCATAGGTGACGTAACCGCGTTCCTTGCCCTTGGTGACCATCTTCTTGACGGCGGCATTCAGGGTATCCAGCAGAGGGCTGTCGGAACTTTCCTCGGACGTGGTACGCGCTTCGCTCGCTTGTGCTTTGGCCAATATACAAAACCCCTAAACGCCCGGTACCAAGATGGTCTCCGGCGACCTCAAAATCACTAGGCTTTCAACGCTTTCATGCGTCCAAAAGCCATTTCCGTCGTATCTTCCCCCAACGCCGCTTCGGCCTGACGCAACTCTGTGTCATGGTCTTTCGCGGTCAGCCGCTGGTAGGTGTCCAACCACCCTTCCAGGGCTTCTTTAACGTCACTGTCCGCGCGCGCGAACCGGGCATGCATATAGACGCTTTTGCTTAATAGCATGCCAATTTCGGCAACGAGACCTTCCTCCGAGAGGTGGTTTCGAAGTTCCTCGGAGTCAAGGCTTTCATGCCGGGCGAGGGTGTTTAAGACCCGCTGGCGCACGTTGTCAAGCTCGACCGTCGAAAACTCAAGCATTCCAAGGTGTTCCTCGATCTCGTCGAAGATTTCCGGATGGTTGATCAGAGTCGACAACAAAATCCGTTCACGCAGCGTATCGGCGGGCGTGGCGGCGCTGGTTTCGGCGCGCGCGTCCGCCATCACGGCGCCTTCAACCTTGGTTTTTCCGAAGCCCTTGCGGGGCGTGAACTTGCCGCCACCGCGGCTTTGCGGCTGTGTGCCCCGTTCGCCCCAGAGTTTGCGCGAGAAGTAATCGGAAAAATGCCGCCGGAACGTGGCATCGGAGATGTCGCGCGCACGCTGATCCAGCTTTTGCTGCACATCTGCGCGGTCCTCGGGGCTTTGCGGCATGCGCCCGCCGGTCACTTCGCGCCATATCATCTCGGAGAGCGGCAGGGCATTTGTCAGCAGTTCATCGAATGCGCCCCGGCCCTTTGCGGCGACGAGGCTGTCGGGATCTTCGCCCGCAGGCAGGATCGCAAAGCGCAGCGCATGGCCCGCCTGCATGATCGGCAGCGCACGCTCGGCGGCACGGAAAGCGGCTTTCTGACCCGCAACGTCGCCGTCGAAGCACATCACGGGTTCCCTGACGACGCGCCACAGGTCCCTCAACTGATCTTCGGTGAGTGCCGTGCCCAGCGGCGCCACGGCATTGTCGATACCGGCGCGGGCCAGACCGATGACATCCATATAGCCTTCGCAGACGATCATGCGCCCGGCCTTGCGGGCCGGCGCGCCGGCCAGATGCATGCCATAAAGCGCGTGGCGCTTCTGGAACAACGGCGTTTCAGGACTATTGAGGTATTTCGGCTCGCCATCGCCGAGTATCCGGCCGCCAAAGGCGATGACGCCGCCGCGCCGGTCCTGGATCGGAAACATGACGCGGCCTCTGAACCAGTCATACGGATCGCCGTTGTCGGGCACCCGCAGCAGACCGGCCTCGATCATCAGTTCTTCGGCGACGCCGTCGCGCGTCAGCGCGGCTTTCAGTGCACCCCGGGAATCAGGTGCGAAGCCGAGCCGCCACGTTTTGATGGTGGCATCGTCAAGTCCGCGTCTTTTCAGGTATTCAAGCGCGCCCCGGCCTTCCGGCATACGCAGCATCTTTTCGAAGAAATCCGCCGCATGTTCGTTGACGTCGGCGAGGGTCTTGCGCTTTTCAGAGCGCTGACGCTCTTCGGGGGTGTTCTGCGGCATCTCCAGCCCGGCCTCGGCGGCGAGTTGTTCGACCGCTTCGGGGAAACTCATGCCGCCGACCTCAATCAGGAACGTGAACACGTCGCCTGAATTCTGCGTCGAAAAGCACTTATAGAAGCCCTTGTCCTCCATGACGTGGAAGGACGGCGTTTTTTCGTTGGTGAACGGCGACAGGCCCCAGAAATCGCCACGTGCGCGTTCCTTCAGGCGCACCGTGCGGCCGACGACCTCGGCGATGGAAACACGCCTTCTGATCTCGTCGAGGAATTCGGGGGTAAAGGTGCTCAATTTCGGCTCCGGCTGTGAACCTCGTAATCTACTCCTGCGCGGGCATGCTTGGAAGTGCCGGTGTTGGCAAAATCACTCAGTTATCCCAAGTTAACGGTACTTATCCACAGGCGGCGATCTATTCTCCGATGAGAAAGGAGACGTCCGTGAGTCTCTTCTCCATTTTGGTTCGTACCAAATGGATTGGCGACGGGTGAAGGGAGAGGGGATTACACGCCGAGTTCTGCCTTGACCTTGCCGGCGGCCTTCGAGAAATCCATGCGACCGGCGTAATTTTCCTTCAGGTACGCCATGACCTTGCCCATGTCCTTGATGCTTTCGGCGCCGCTTTTTGCAACGGCCTCGGCAACGGCAGCGGTCTGTTCCTCGTCGGAAAGCTGCTGCGGCAGAAAGCTCTCAATGCAGCAGATTTCCTCGGCTTCCTGCTGTGCCAGGTCGGGACGCCCGCCCTTGGAATAGGCTTCGATGCTGTCGCGGCGCTGTTTCACCATGGATTGCATCAGGCCGAGGATTTCCTCGTCGGCAATGCCATCGGTGTTTCCCTTGGATCGGGCCTGGATATCGCGGTCCTTGAGGGCAGCGTTGATCAGGCGGATCGTTGACACTTTTCGCTCTTCCTTGGCGCGCATCGCGTCCTTGAGCATGTCGTTCAACTGCTGACGGAGCATGGAATCTCCTCCTCATTGGTCAGAAGGGCCGGACGTTATCGCATCGGGGCACGCGTGACAACCGGATTCAGTTTTATAACCCATTGATTTTAAAAGAATAAAATAATTGCCCTGAACGCTTGACGCGGCGGGGGGCTTTGCGTATCTACTCTGCCAGTCTAAACCGACCCCGGCTGGCAAATATCGTGACACATGAAGTAGAACCCGCTGCACCCGAACACAAGGGTGCGGAGTCTTTCTGCGCCCCAAGTGGGGCGACAGCGGTCATCGTTCTGGCCGACGGAAGCCTGTTCTGGGGGCGGGGCGTCGGCGCCGCCGCCGAAGCCGTGGGCGAGGTCTGTTTCAATACCTCCATCACCGGCTATCAGGAAATCATGACCGACCCCAGTTACGCGGGGCAGATTATCACCTTCACCTTCCCGCATATCGGCAATGTCGGTACGAACCCCGAAGATATCGAAACCATAACCCCGGCCGCCCGGGGTTGTATTTTAAGGGCCGACATCACCGAGCCCGCCAACTGGCGCGCGACGCAGCATCTGGATGCGTGGCTGAAGTCACACGGCCTGCCGGGGATCTCGGGCGTCGATACGCGGAGCCTGACCCGCAAGATCAGGGACGCAGGCGCACCGACGGGTGTGATCTGTCACGCGCCCGACGGTACCTTCGATATTCCGGCACTGATCGAAAAGGCCAAGGCATGGCCGGGGCTTGAGGGCATGGACCTCGCCATCGAGGTAACCTGCAAGCAGACATATAAATGGGACGAAACGAAATGGGTGCTCGGTCAGGGCTACGGCACGCTGAAGGACCCTAAATATAACGTCGTCGCCATCGATTACGGCATCAAGCGCAACATCCTGCGTTGTCTGGCGTCTGCCGGGTGCAACGTCACCGTGGTGCCGGCGACGGCGAGCGCGGAAGATATCCTGAGCTTTGAGCCGGATGGCATCTTCCTGTCCAACGGCCCCGGCGATCCGGCGGCGACGGGGGAATACGCGGTGCCGGTGCTGAAAGTGCTGATCGACAGCGGCAAGCCGATCTTCGGCATCTGCCTCGGCCACCAGTTACTGTCGCGCGCACTTGGCGCGCAGACGGTGAAAATGCATCAAGGCCATCGCGGCGGCAACCAGCCGGTCAAGGACTTGGCTACAGGCCGCGTCGAGATCACCAGCCAGAACCACGGCTTCGCGGTCGACACCGAAAGCCTGCCGGCGGGTGTCGTCGAAAGCCATGTTTCGCTGTTCGACGGCTCGAACGAAGGCGTGCGCGTCGAGGGCAAGCCGATCTTCTCGGTGCAGTATCACCCCGAAGCCTCGCCCGGCCCGACCGACAGCCATTACCTGTTCGAGCGCTTCACCAAGCTGATGGACGAGGCGAAATCGTAAATGCCCAAACGTACAGACATCAAATCCATCATGATCATCGGCGCCGGGCCGATCGTTATCGGTCAGGCCTGCGAGTTCGACTACTCGGGCGCGCAGGCGTGCAAGGCGCTCCGCGAAGAGGGCTACCGGGTGATCCTGGTGAACTCCAATCCGGCGACCATCATGACCGACCCGTCGATGGCCGATGCCACCTATATCGAGCCGATCACGCCGGAAGTGCTGGAAAACATCATCGCCAAGGAACGCCCGGACGCTCTGCTGCCGACCATGGGCGGGCAGACCGGCTTGAACGCCGGGATGGCGCTGGCCGAGCGCGGCACGCTCGAGAAATACGGCGTCGAGTTGATCGGCGCCAAGGCCGATGTCATCGCCAAGGCCGAAGACCGGCTGCTGTTCCGCGACGCCATGGACAAGATCGGTCTGGGGACGCCGAAATCGGAAGTCTTCACCGGCGAATACGAGATGATCGAGATCCCCGACCGCGACGGCAAGATCAAGGAAGTCACGATGCTTGCCGCGTCGTCGAAACAGAAAGCCATGGAAGCGCTGAAAAGCGTCGGCCTGCCGGCGGTGATCCGGCCTGCGTTCACGCTCGGCGGTACCGGCGGCGGCATCGCCTACACGACCGAGGAATACGAACAGATCGTGACGTCGGGCGTCACCGCATCGCCGATCAATCAGGTGTTGATCGAGGAAAGCGTGCTGGGCTGGAAGGAATTCGAGATGGAGGTCGTCCGCGACAATGCGGACAACTGCATCATCATCTGTTCGATCGAAAACGTCGACCCGATGGGCGTGCACACCGGCGATTCCATCACCGTCGCCCCGGCGCTGACGCTCACCGACAAGGAATACCAGATCATGCGCGATGCCTCGATCGCCGTGCTGCGCGAGATCGGCGTCGATACCGGCGGCTCGAACGTGCAGTTCGCGGTCAATCCGGAAGACGGCCGCCTTGTCGTTATCGAAATGAACCCGCGCGTCAGCCGTTCGTCGGCGCTGGCATCGAAAGCGACCGGCTTCCCGATCGCCAAGGTCGCCGCCAAGCTGGCCTGCGGCTACACGCTGGACGAGTTGCAGAACGACATCACCGGCGTCACGCCCGCTTCGTTCGAGCCGACCATCGATTACGTGGTGACGAAAATTCCGCGCTTCACGTTCGAGAAGTTCCCCGGCACGACGGCTTTGCTGACGACGTCGATGAAATCCGTCGGCGAGGCGATGGCCATGGGGCGGACCTTCGAGGAAAGCCTGCAAAAGGGGCTGCGCTCGATGGAGACCGGGCTCACCGGCATGAACGAGATCGAGATCGAAGGTGCGGTCAAATCCGACGGCAATATCGATACCGATGTCGTCAAGGCGGTGCTCAGCGAAGCGCGGCCGGACCGCATCCGCTATATCGCCCAGGCCATACGACACGGCATGCCGCTGGCAGACATCCAGCGTGCCAGCAAATACGACATCTGGTTCCTGGAACGCATCAAGCATATCGTCGATGCCGAGGAAGAAGTGCGCCGGGACGGCATTCCGGACGATCCGCAGGCGCTGCTGCGCCTCAAGAAAAAGGGCTTTTCCGACGAGCGTCTGGCGGAACTTGCCGGTGGTGATGTCGACGCGGTCACCGAAGCGCGCCGCGCACTCGGCGTGCTGCCGGTCTACAAGCGTGTCGATACCTGTGCCGCCGAATTCGCCTCGCAGACGTCCTATATGTATTCGTGTTACGAGGGCGACGGCCTCAACCCCGCCGAATGCGAAGCCGAACCAACGGCGCGCGAGAAAGTCGCCATCCTCGGCGGCGGACCGAACCGCATCGGCCAGGGCATCGAGTTCGATTATTGTTGCGTGCACGCGGCCTACGCGATGAAGGAAGCCGGTTTTGAGGCGATCATGGTCAACTGCAACCCGGAGACGGTGTCGACCGATTACGATACGTCGGACCGATTGTACTTCGAGCCGCTGACCGCCGAGGACGTGATCGAGCTGTTGCGCGTCGAACAGCGCAAGGGGACTTTGAAGGGCGTCATCGTGCAGCTCGGCGGGCAGACCCCGCTGAAGCTCGCCGCCGCGCTTGAGAGCGCGGGCATTCCGATTTTGGGAACCTCGCCCGACGCCATCGATCTGGCCGAGGACCGCGAGCGTTTTCAGGCACTGTTGCAGAAGACCGGGCTTCGCCAGCCGGCGAACGGTCTGGCCCGTTCCCAGGAAGAGGCACTGAAGGTCGCGCACGACGTCGGTTATCCGCTGGTGATCCGCCCCAGCTATGTGCTCGGCGGGCGCGCCATGGAAATCGTCCACGACGACACGGCACTTGAACGCTATATGCGTGAAGCCGTGGTCGTTTCCGGCAAAAGCCCGGTGCTGCTCGACAGCTATCTGCAGAACGCCATCGAAGTCGATGTCGATGCGCTTTGCGATGGCAGCGATGTCTATGTTGCCGGGATCATGCAGCATATCGAGGAAGCGGGCATTCACTCCGGCGACAGCGCATGCTCGCTGCCGCCATTCTCGCTTTCCGAGGACATCATCGCCGAGCTTGAGCGTCAGGCCGTGATTCTGGCCAAGGCACTCGGTGTCGTCGGGCTGATGAATGTGCAGTTCGCGGTCAAGGAACAGGACATCTATATCCTTGAAGTCAATCCGCGTGCGTCGCGCACCGTCCCGTTTGTCGCCAAGGCGACAGGGGTGCCGATTGCCAAGATCGCGGCGCGCCTGATGGCCGGGGAAAAACTCTCTGCCTTCACGCTGCCGAAGCTGGGTTCCATGAAACACGTTGCCGTCAAGGAAGCGGTCTTCCCGTTCTCCCGCTTTCCGGGTGTCGACACGCTGCTCGGCCCGGAAATGAAATCGACCGGCGAGGTCATGGGCATCGACAGGGATTTCCATCGCGCCTTCGCCAAGTCGCAACTGGGCGCAGGGATGGCGTTGCCGATGTCGGGCGGCGTGTTTATTTCCGTTCGCGACGCAGACAAGGATACGGCCCTGACCATTGCGCGTATCCTGCACGGGATCGGCTTCGAGGTTATCGCCACCGGCGGCACGCAACGTTTCCTTGAAGCCAACGGTGTGCCGGCGTCACGGGTCAACAAGGTCCTGGAAGGCCGTCCGCACTGCGTCGATGCGCTGACCAACGGCGATGTGCAGCTCGTCATCAACACCACCGAGGGTGCGAGATCCATCGCCGACAGCTATTCGATCCGCCGGACCGCGCTGACCAACCATGTGCCGCACTACACGACAATGACCGCAGCGCTCGCCGCAGCCGAAGCGATTGCCGCCATCATTACCGAGGGTGGTGCAGGCGGGCTTGCAGTCGCGCCGTTGCAGGCTTATTTTGATCCTTCGTATTAGGCTTCCCCTTAATTGATACCGCTCCGGTGATCGCCTTTCGGTGATCAGGGGCATTGACGTTTCGGGGAGATATTGAGGAGGGCCGGTTTCCGGCCGGGGAAAACATGGAACGTGTGCCGATGACGCGTGAGGGCCTTGCGGCCCTCGAACAGGAGTTGAGACGGCTTAAGTCCGAAGAGCGGCCGGCGGTGATCAAGGCGATTGCCGAGGCGCGCGAGCACGGCGATCTGTCGGAGAACGCCGAGTATCACGCTGCGCGTGAAAAGCAGGGCTTTATCGAAGGCCGGATCGCCGAGCTGGAAGATGTGACCAGCCGCGCAGAAGCCATTGACACCTCCGAAATGTCCGGCGACACGGTCCGTTTCGGCGCGACCGTACTGGTCGCCGATACCGATACTGACGAAGAAACCAAGTACCGCATCGTCGGCCAACTCGAAGCCAATCTGGATGACGGCAAAATTTCCGTGACCTCGCCCTTGGCGCGCGCGCTGATCGGCAAGACCATCGGCGACGTTGTCGAAGTGGCGACGCCCGGCGGCGGTAAATCCTATGAAGTCTGCGAAGTCAGCTGGGTCTGATCCAGGGCTGATATAACCGCGCGTTCGCGGGGATGACGGTGAAGGTAGTCCGAGCTTATTCCTCGACCGCCGCATCCGGGTCGATCGGTACGCCGGACTGATTCTTCGATGTGCGGATGGTTTCAAGGGTCGTGACCGTATCGACGTGATCGGCGGAGGTAATCCCCATGGTCAGCTTGTCGCGGTGCTCCTTGTCGCGGGCTACGACTTTGATCAGAAAATCGCCACCGCCCCGGATCATGTGGCACTCGCGGACCTCGGGCCAGTCCGCCATCAGTTCCTCGAACCCTTTCAGGACGGTCTGCGACTGGCTGTCGAGACCGACCAGGGCGAAAAACATTTCCTTGTAGCCCATATGTGTGCCGTCGATGTCGGCGTGATAGCCGTGAATGAAGCCGGCTTCCTCGAGGGCGCGCACGCGTCTGAGGCAGGGTGGGGCGGAAATCCCGGCGCGGGCCGCCAGATCAACATTGGTGATACGTCCGTCATCCTGCAGATCGCGGAGAATCCGGAGATCGATGGCGTCGAGCTTTACCTTTTGCACCGGGGTGCTCCCTTGATGACGGTGAATTTGAATCATGTCGTATCATCTTTCGCGTAATTTGCGCAATGATCTTGCGCAACAAAATTGCGTCCGCTTGCTTCGGCATGCATCGCCATCGCCTGTACCATCCATCCGTTGCGTCCCCGTTCAGTTCGGCTTATTTAGAAAGCCTTCCAATCGCCGGTTTGCTTACGCTTAAGGAGAGAGCCATGTCCGACCCCCGCCATACCAAAGTTCTGATCATCGGGTCCGGTGCGGCCGGATATACGGCGGCGATCTATGCCGCCCGGGCAAGCCTTGAACCGGTTTTGGTCCGTGGCATTCAGCCGGGCGGGCAGCTCACCATCACCACCGAAGTGGAAAACTATCCCGGTTTCGCCGAAGTCATTCAGGGGCCGTGGCTGATGGAGCAGATGTTCGAGCAGGCCAAGCACGTCGGCACCGAGATGATCGAAGACACCATTGTCGAGGTGGATCTGTCGCAGCGCCCGTTCAAGGCGGTCGGCGACAGCGGCGACGTATACACCGGCGATACGCTGATCATCGCCACCGGTGCCAGTGCGCGCTGGCTCGGCCTTGAAAGCGAACAGAAATATATGGGCTTCGGTGTATCCGCCTGTGCGACCTGCGACGGGTTTTTCTATCGCGGCAAGGACGTGGCGGTGATCGGTGGCGGCAATACGGCTGTCGAGGAAGCGCTTTATCTGACGAATCATGCCGCCAAGGTGTATCTGGTGCACCGACGTGATGAATTGCGCGCCGAAAAAATTATGCAGGACCGGCTTTTCAAGAATGAGAAGATCGAGGTGATCTGGGACCACCAGCTTGAAGAAGTGCTGGGCGGCCAGAATCCGCCGGGCGTCACGGGTGCACGGCTCAAGAACACGAAAACCGGCGCGACCCAGGATATTGCCGTCGACGGTGTGTTCATCGCGATCGGCCACGACCCGAACACCAAGCTGTTTCAGGGCAAGCTCGATATGTACGAGGACAATTACATCAAAACGGTGCCGGGAACGGCACAGACAAGCGTCAAAGGTGTGTTCGCCGCCGGCGACGTTCAGGACCGCATCTACCGTCAGGCCGTTACCGCTGCAGGGACAGGATGCATGGCCGCCCTGGAGGCGGAACGTTTCCTCGCCGAGGCCGAGGATCAGGAAACACGCGCCGCCGAATGAAGCGGATGCTACTATAGGACGGCCGTCAACGATGACCGGCCAACAGGGCCACGGGCCGGGGGGCTGAAGTGCCGATCGATTGGGATAAACTCAGGGTGTTCCATGCCGTTGCCGAAGCCGGCAGCTTCACCCATGCGGGTGAAACGCTCAATCTCAGTCAGTCTGCCGTCAGCCGTCAGGTCAGTGCGCTGGAACAAAGCCTGGGCACGCCGCTATTTCACCGCCACGCCCGTGGGCTGATCCTGACCGAGCAGGGTGAAACGCTTTTCGATACCGCGCACGCCGTCTTTGCGCAGTTGGCCAGGGTTCAGGCGCAACTGGCCGAGAACAAGGAGCGGCCGCAGGGTGCACTGAAGATTTCCTCGACGGTCGCATTCGGTTCGGTGTTTCTGGCATCGCGGATGAAGGAATTCGTCAACCGATACCCGGATATCGAAGTCTCGCTGGTACTTGCCGATACCGAACTGGATCTGTCCATGCGTCAGGCCGATGTCGCGATCCGTCTGACCCCGCCGACCCAGCCCGATCTTGTTCAGCGTCACTTGATGACGCTGCGTTACCGCGTTTATGCGGCGCCGGAATATCTGCAGCAGAACGGCATGCCGAAGAATGCCCGCGACCTCGATAAACACCGGATCGTTGTTTACGGCGATGATGCACGGCCGCCGGCGGCAAACCTTAACTGGCTTTTGAACGAACACGCTCGCGATGGAGCGCCGCGCAAACCGGTACTCAGGGTTAATTCGATCTACGGTATTCTGCGTGCAGTGCAAAGTGGCCTTGGTGTCGGCGCGCTGCCGGAATACATGGGCCGGGAAATCGGCAATCTGGTCGAAGTGTTGCCGGAATTGCAGGGGCCGGAACTGAACATGTATTTTGTCTACCCCGAAGAGCTCAGGGATTCAGCCAGAATCATCGCTTTTCGGGATTTCATTCTTGAAAAATTGGCGCCTATCAAGAGATAGCGCGGCCCTTTGAGCTATGCGTCAAATGCATAGCTGCAATTCCTGTTTGGCTCTGGTTTTCAAACAGGGCCTCCCTATATAAATCATGTATTCGATGTTGCGTTGCAACAATGAAGACGGAATTCGAAACCGGTTGATCGCGCTGAAAACGCTGAACACCAAGGGTTTCAACCAGTTTCCGGGCGCCCTGCCCGGAATAGAGGGACCGGTCTCCGGCCCCTCGCGTCTCCCAGACGTGAAGCCTCCCTGTTTAAAACTCGCCCCCGGGGTTCGTCCCCGGGGGGTTTTTTTTGTGTTAGCCGGATACGGGGAGCCATCTCCTGAAGCGTGCTTCAGGAGGGTGTGCTTGCGTTTGGCGCAGATCAGCCGTGATGACCGGAAATCGGACCTTCCTTGAAGAGGTTTTCTTTCAATTCCTTGGCGAAGTCTTCGTTATTGCGGCGCAGCCATTCCAATACCATGCAGGCGTGTTCCATCTCCTCGCGCATATTGTGCAGCAGGATTTCCTTGAGTTCCTCGTCCTCGCAGTCGTCGGCGCGCTGGCGGTACCAGTCGACGGCTTCCATTTCTTCCATCAACGAGACGATGGCGTGGTGAAGGTGAAGGGTTTCTTTGCTGAGGCGCTCACGCGGTGCGTGAAGATTGTCGCTGGCCATGGATCGGGCTCTCCTTGTCAGTCATTATTCAACAAGCAAAGTATGGGGATTGTGGCGGCGCGGTTCAACCGTCACACGGGAAAATCACGGCTCAGGCCGCAACCGGGATCCCTTGCAGTGTAACAAGGTGGCGATTGCGCCAATCGGCAATACAGGCCCGCACGTCATCAATGCTCAGTTTATCGTAACGCAGCAAAGCATGCAGTACTGGATCGCAAAGAAGATCGGCCAGCGGGGGTTCGATGCCGGCCCGGGCTGGAAACGGATATGATTTCGTCATGGCGAACTCCCGGTTCATGCCGGAACATCCCCGGCGCGGCACAATGCATACAGAGTAAACGTGGCATTGATGTGACCCGGATATGACGCGCGCTTGACCATTTCCGATGTCGGGCCGATCCGCTAGGGTATGCTCAAACAAGGAGCGATCATGGACGACAAGCACAAGAAATACCTGCCGCGATCCGGTGCCGATGTTCCACGTTTTGCCGGAATCCCGACATTCATGCGCTTGCCGCATGTCGATCTGGAAACGGCGGCCGGTGAGGTCGATATCGGTATCATCGGTGTGCCGTGGGACGGCGGCACCACCAACCGCGCTGGCGCCCGGCACGGCCCCCGGCAGTTGCGCGACCTTTCGACCATGGTCAGAAACGTGCATCACGTCACCGGCACCATGCCGTTCCATCTGGCGAGTTGTGCCGATCTCGGCGATACGTCGGTCAATCCGGTCGACCTGCTGGATACCCTGGAGCGTGTCGGCGCGTTCTATACGGACCTGCAGGCTGCGGGCGTGATGCCGTTGACCGCGGGCGGCGACCATCTGATCACGCTGCCGATCATGCGCGGCATAGTCGGTGATGGCGCCAAGGGCGGCGCCCTCGGCATGGTGCACTTCGATGCCCATACCGACACCTGGGACAGGTATTTCGGCGGCCACAAATACACGCACGGCACACCGTTCCGCCGCGCCATCGAGGAAGGTCTGCTGGACCCGAAGCGGACGATCCAGATCGGCATCCGGGGCTCGCTCTACACACCCGAAGACAAGGACTGGGGACTGGCCCAGGGCATCCGCGTGATCGAGATCGAGGAATATTTCGATCTTGGCCCCGACAAGGTCGCCGAGGAAGCGCGGCGCGTCGTCGGGAATGGCCCGGCTTATGTCAGCTTCGATGTCGACGGCCTTGATCCCGTCTATGCGCCCGGCACCGGTACGCCTGAAATCGGCGGCTTCTCGACCCACGATGCACAGCGCATGCTGCGCGGGCTGTCGGGTATCGATATCGTCGGCGGCGATGTGGTCGAAGTCGCGCCGCCGTTCGACCCGTCCGGCAACACCGCATTGGTCGGTGTCACCATGATGTTCGAGATCCTCTGCCTGATGGCGGAGAAAATCGCCCGGCACGGGCGGAAATGATGTTGGTCTGCTCAACGCCAGCGCGGACCTGATCCGGGCTCAAATTCCCAAACAAGTGCTGGGTGACGGATTAAATAAACCCTTCAACTGTGCGGCGTCAGGCCGATCCTGGCGGCGCCGAGAATGCGACCGTTCTTGACCGATTGCACCAGTACGGCGCAGCCGTCGCGGCCAGCCATTTCGATGGTTTGGTCGGTGACGGTCATGGTCACGGCATCGCCGGACCACGAGCCGATTTCAACCATGTCACGCACGACATTGTAATGCGCCAGCTTATGGCCCGAGTTTTCGCCGCGCGTTACGTCGTTTTCATGCCGGGCGTCATAGGCGGCGACATAGATGCGTGCCGTTTCCCCGTCGAAAACGCCCTCGGGGATATCGATTCTGAGACCGCCGTCGGCATGTTTGATTGAAACACCGAGCCGCTTGGCGCCACGCACGTCGCTGATCAGGCGTTCGACGGCACCCTTGTTCGATCCGGTGGTGTGGGCCATGCCCTGCACGACCATCTGCGGGGTATAAACGTACCCCATGCCCAGGTTTTTCGCGTAGGCCCGTTGACGTGTGGTGTTGGCGGGAAGTGCATAGGGATCTTTCCAGCCGATGTAGTCCCAGTAATCCACGTGTAGCGACAACGCCAGGATGTCGTCGCGTTCGGCGAGTTTGCCGAGATAGGCGTCGGCGGGCGGGCACGAAGAGCACCCCTGAGATGTGTAAAGCTCGACAACGGTCAACATTTCGCCGGATTTTTCATCGTCGGCGTGCACGGTGATTGCCTGCAGGCTCAGCACCAGCGCCACCATGAGTGTGGGGAGAATGGCGTGCCATCTCGGGAATGCGATATTTGTCATGCTTTCTGATACGCGGTTTTAGCAATCACGCTCAAGTCACAAGCCGGTGAGTGCGGCGTTTCCTTGTCGTCGCGATTCCGCTATCAATCGCGCACGGTTCACGATTTCAGCGGAAAACAGCCCCGGATGCTCATCGATACCCTGTTCATTCTCAAGATCGTGATTTCGATTTCGATCGTGGTTGCGCTGTCGTTGATCGCCGAACGGGCCGGGCCACGCGTCGCCGGACTTTTGACCGGGCTGCCGCTGGGGGCGGGCATGGTGATCATGTTCACCGGCGCCGAACAGGGCGCGGATTTCGCCGCTCGTTCGGCACATCACATGGTGCCCGGGTTCGTGACAACACTGGTGTTCGTCTATATCTACGCCGCCGTCGCCGCGAAGCAGGGCATCGGCGGTATTCGCGCTGTTCTGTGGCCCTCGCTCCTGGCCAATGCCGGATACGCGACGGCCGCTTGGCTGGTCAGTTTCACGCAGTTGCCGCTGTTTTATTCGGTGCCGATGATCGCGCTCTGCCTCGTCGGTGCTTCGAAGCTGATGGCGTACCTGCCGAATACGCCGATCATGGCGCGGGTGCGGTTCGGCTGGCGGGTGATGGCTTTTCGCGCCGGTATGGCGACGGCGGCGATCATGATCATCACAGGTATCGCCGGCAACATCGGCGAGCAATGGACCGGTATCCTGACGGCTTTTCCGATCACTCTGTTCCCGCTGATCCTGGTCATTCACATCACGTATTCGGGCAACGAAATCGCCGCCGTTCTCAAGCACGTACCGATGGGCTTGGGCGGCGTGGTGTCGTTCTGCGTGACGGCGGCGTACAGCCTGCCGGCGCTGGATCTCGGCTGGGGGACGTTCGTCGCGTATATCGTCGCGGCCGTGTACCTGTTCGGGTATTCGCAACTCAGCCGGTGGTGGCTGAAACGGCAGAGTGTGTAAAGCCAGGCCGGGCTAGAAGTCGGTCATCCGCGCCGTGGTTTCGGCGCTCAGAAAACCGGCGACCGTGGCATCGGTCTCCAGCGTCATCGCATGTTCGAGATCGTTTACGGCGCCGTGGTTGAGAACCCGTTTCATCGCCCTGACGGCCATCGGCGGCAAGTCGGCCAGGCGTGCGGCGACAGTGTGCGCTTCCGCCATCAGTTCGCCATCCGGGACGACCCGCCAGGCGACGCCCGCTTCCAGCAGTTCGTGCGCACTGTACTGCTCGCCGAGGAAAAGCATCTCCCGCGCCTTGTTGAGACCGACCAGCGACGGCAACAAGGATGTCACGCCGCCGGTGACAAAGACATTCAACGACACCTCGGGGAAAAAGCCCTTTGCGCTTTCACCCCAGATCGGAAAATCGCAGTTGATCGCCCATTCAAATCCGCCGCCGACGGCCCAGCCGTTAATTGCGCCGACCACTGGCTTCTCGCCGAACACGATGGCGCGCGTTGCCCGCTGGATTGCGTCGACCACGGTACGTGCGTCCTCTTCGTTTTCGGGATGGACGTGCTCCTTGCGGTCGTCACCGGCACAGAACGCGCGGCCCGAACCGGTAAAGATGATGCTGCGTGTCGCCTCGTCCGCGTTGGCGTCGTCGAATGCCCGAGCCACATCGTCGACCAGCTTGCGGTTCATGGCGTTGAGGCTGCCCGGGCGGTTCAGGCAGATGGTGCGGACGCCGCTTTCATTCAGCGTGCTGAGGACTGTTTCATAGCAAAAAGTCGTCATGTGTAATTCCTTACGACACGTTTGGTTTTACCCTCGGTGATGTCGAGGCTGTTCGGCGCAAGCACTTCGACACGCGCCGTCGCGCCGAGCGCTGACTTGATCGCGGCTTCGACGCTGTGCGCTAGGCCGGCGCCGCCCTGCTTCCCTTTCGCAAGCTCAACGTTCACGGGCAGGACATCGTATGGCGGCGGTGTGTCGAGGACGATCCGGTAGTCGCCGGAAAGTTCGGTAAAGCTGCTGATGACGGCGGCGACCATGCTTGGAAACAGATTGAGACCGCGAACCACGACCATGTCGTCACTGCGTCCGATAACGCGGAACCGCATGCCGGTCCGGCCGCACGAGCAGGGGGCGGTTTCGTCGACGGCAATGATATCGCCGGTTCGAAACCGGACCAGAGGCTGGCAGCCGCGTTCCAGATGGGTGAGCACGAGTTCTCCCCGCTGCCCGGCGCGCATGTCGAGCGGGGCTTCTGTGTCGGGATCGATGAGTTCGGGAAAAAGGACGTCACCGGCCAGGAAATGCAGCCGTTCGTCCGAGGCGCATTGGGCGGCGAAATTGCAGAACACATCCGATACCCCATAGTTGGCATTGCGCGGCACCATCCCCCAGGTTTCTTGTAACCGTGCGCGGAAAGCGGGGTCGTCCAATCCCGGTTCGCCACCGAAAAGCCCGAGCCTGAGACCGAGGTCCACCGGCTTTAATCCGGGGAACCGTTCGTCGATCACACGTTCCAGGACTGCCGGATAAGACGGGGTGCATGAAATCGCATCGATGCCGATCTCGCGGATGGTGCGGATCAAAAGCTCGGTGCCGCCGACACCGAACGGCACGACCGTTGCGCCGGTGCGCTCAAGCGTCATGTGGTCGCTCACGCCGCCCATCCACATCTGATAATTGAGGCAGTGAACGACCGTATGATCCGGCGTCAGTCCGGCTGCCCGTTGCGCGCGTGCACCGACGGTTTCGGTAATCTCGGTGTCGCGTGCGGAGAGCGCAAGATTCATCGCCTGGCCAGTGGTGCCGGACGTGCGGTGAAGGCGGCGGATGCCTTTCCGTGGCACCGCGAGGTAATCGCCGAATGGCGGAAACGCGGCCTGTGCCGTGCGTAACTGTGATTTGTCCGATAGCGGCAGCACAACCAGATCCTGCAGGTTTGTCGGCGGGGGCCGGCCTTGCCATAACTTTTGGTAAAATGCCGAATGTGCGATCAGATGTTGGCGCTGGCGCAGCCAGGCCTGTTGCTGATACGTGCCGAGTTCGGCAAGCGATGCCGTTTCCGCTGCGTCCATCATGTCGTCAGGCTCTGCTTCCAGATATGGGTGAGCGTATCGACGACTTGGTCCATGTCGCCCGAAACGTCGCTCAGCCCGGGGTCGTTGCTCAGGTAAAGAGACGCCAGGTACTGATCGATCATGCCGCCCAGCGCATAAGCGCGCCGCACAAGTTCATCATGGGAAACAAGCCCGGCCCGTGTGGATTTCTCCAACTGGCGGGCGGCGGCAGCGACGACGGTTGCGACCCACTGGCGGTTAAGTCGCTGGAATGCGTCACGCGCCGCCGGGAATTCGTTCAGATGGAAGATAAGGCACTTCATCATGCCGGGATTTTCAGCGAAAAGGCGACAGTATGTGGCTGTCGCCGCACGGATCGGATCGTGATTCTCCTGCTGCGAAGCCCTGTGCATCACGTCCTGCACGAACGTCACGAACTGCTCCAGCAACTCGGCGATGAATGCCTGACGATCGCTGAAATAAATATAGAAGGTGCCGTGCGCGAGCCCGGCTTCTTCGCAAATGTCATGGACCGTCAGCGCCGTCAGCGAACGCTCGCGTAAGATCGCGCACCCGGCGCGGCAGATCGAGGCACGCGTGCGCGCGCTTTTCCTGTGCAGCGCGCTTTCGGCAATCAGATTCTGGCCGAAGTTCAGATCCGTCGCTACCGGGGCATTTTTGGTGGCATGCATGCGCCATTTTGATCAATTTATGAATATGACGTCAATATCATATTTATATGGCTGAACTCAGGGGTGCATGACGCCCGAATAACAAAAGGGCGCCCCGAGGGACGCCCTTTCATTGTCGTATATCGTCACCCCGGCCTACGCCGGGGTGACGGGGATTTCCTTTACGCCGCTTTCTTGTTCAGGTTCACCAGCACGTATTGCAGGATGCCGCCGGCGAGGTAGTAATCGACCTCGTCGAGGGTATCGATACGGCACAGCAGCGTCGTTTCGTCGCTCGAGCCGTCTGCGCGATGGATGGTGAGCGTGACGTCCATGCCCGGCTTGATCCCGTCCGCAATCCCGGTCAGATCGAAGGTTTCGGTGCCGTCGAGCTTGAGGGTTTCACGGGTCACGCCGTCTTTGAATTCGAGCGGCAGAACGCCCATGCCGACAAGGTTGGAGCGGTGGATACGCTCGAAGCTCTCGACGATGACCGCATTGACGCCCAGAAGGCGCGTGCCCTTGGCGGCCCAGTCGCGGCTTGAACCGGTACCGTATTCAGCACCGCCGAAGACCACCAGCGGCACGCTTTCTTCCTTGTACTTCATCGCGGCGTGATAGATCGACATCACCTCGCCGCTCGGGCGGTGCGTGGTCCAGCCGCCTTCGGTCCCCGGGGCCATTTCGTTCTTGATGCGGATGTTGGCGAAGGTGCCGCGCATCATCACTTCATGGTTGCCGCGGCGTGCGCCATACGAGTTGAACTCGTTCGGGCGGACCTGGTGTTCGAGAAGGAATTCACCCGCCGGGCTTTCCTTCTTGATGTTGCCGGCCGGCGAGATGTGGTCGGTGGTCACCGAGTTGCCGAGGATGGCCAGTGCCCGCGCACCGACGAAGTCTGCCGGCTCGCCGCTGGCGGCTTCAGCCGGGTCGAAGAACGGCGGATGCTGCACATAGGTCGAGCCCGGCGACCATTTGTAGGTCTGCCCGCCGGTGACGGAGATTTTCTGCCAGTAATCGTCGCCCTGGAACACGTTACCGTAACGCTCGCGGAACATGTCGGCGGAAATGACGCTAGACATGTACTCGGAAATTTCCTGGTTGGTCGGCCAGATGTCTTTCAGATAGACCGGATTGCCGTCCTTATCTTCTGCCAGCGCATCGTTATAGATGTCGACGTTCATGTTGCCGGCGATGGCATAGGCGACGACCAGCGGCGGCGAGGCCAGATAGTTGGCCGTCGACAGCGGATGCACGCGGCCTTCGAAGTTACGGTTGCCGGACAGCACGGCGCCGACCGTGATGCCGTTTTCCATGATCGCTTCTTCGATTTCCTGCTTCAGCGGACCGGAGTTACCGATACACGTCGTGCAGCCGAAGCCGACCAGGTTGAAGCCGACCGCGTCCATGTGTTCGGTCAGGCCGCCCTTGTCCATGTATTCCTGCACCACTTGCGAGCCCGGCGCGAACGACGTCTTCACCCAAGGCTTCGGCTTGATGCCCAACGCGTGCGCCTTCTTGGCGACGAGACCGGCGCCGACGAGAACCGCCGGGTTCGACGTGTTGGTGCAGCTCGTGATGGCGGCGATGACGATGGCGCCGTCTTCGAGGGTGTAATCGCCGACTTCGGCCGACTTGCCCTGATCACGGCCGGTCAGCGTCTTGAAGCCTTCCTTGAAGGCTTTCGAGGCCAGCGAAAGCTGAATGCGGTCCTGCGGACGCTTCGGCCCGGCGATGGACGGCTCGACGGACGCGAGGTCGAGTTCCAGCGTGTCGGTAAAGACCGGATCCGGCGACCCGGCTTCGCGCCACATGCCTTGCAGCTTGGAGTACTTCTCGACCAGCGCCACGGTATCGTCCTCGCGGCCGGTGAGTTTCAGGTAGTCGATCGTCGCCGGGCTGACCGGGAAGAAGCCGCACGTCGCGCCGTATTCCGGGGCCATGTTGGCGATGGTCGCCTGATCGGCGAGCGACAGGTTGTCGAGGCCGTCGCCGTAAAACTCGACGAACTTCGACACCACGCCCTGTTTACGGAGCATCTCGACGGCGGTCAGCACCAGGTCGGTGGCGGTCATGCCCTCGGCCAGTTTGCCATGCATCTTGAAGCCGACGACTTCGGGGATCAGCATGGAGACCGGCTGGCCGAGCATCACGGCTTCGGCTTCGATGCCGCCGACGCCCCAGCCGAGAACGGCAAGGCCGTTGACCATCGTCGTGTGGCTGTCGGTGCCGACCAGCGTGTCCGGATAGGCGATCATCTTGCCGTCGGTGTCTTCGCGGGTCCAAACCACCTTGGAGAGGTATTCCAGGTTGACCTGGTGGCAGATGCCGGTGCCCGGCGGTACGACGCGGAAATTCGAGAACGCCTGCTGGCCCCATTTCAGGAACTCGTAGCGTTCCATGTTGCGCTCGAACTCAAGCTCGACGTTGTGCTTGAAGGCGCCGGGGGTGCCGGCCTCGTCGATCATTACCGAATGGTCGATGACCAGATCGACCGGCGCCAACGGATTGATCTTGTCCGGATCGCCGCCCATGGAAACCATCGCGTCGCGCATCGACGCCAGATCGACCACGGCGGGAACGCCGGTGAAATCCTGCATCAGCACGCGCGCCGGCAGATAGGCGATTTCGTGATCTGAGGTGCGGGTGTCGAGCCACTTGCCGACGGCCTTGATGTCGTCGGTGGTGACGGTGCGGCCATTTTCCCGGCGCACCAGGTTTTCCAGCACGACTTTCAGGGAATAAGGCAGCCTTGAGATGTCGCCGATCCCCGCGGCCTGGGCCGCTTCGAGACTGAAGTAGTCATAGCTTTTACCGCCAACTTCAAGCGTTCTGCGGGTTCCAAGGCTGTCTTTTCCGGTGATTGACACGTTGCGGCCCTCCTAGGTCGTACAAGCGTTGAGTATTTGCAGTGGAATCTCCACATTTTCGCGGCTTTGTCCATGCCATGTAACGCTCAAGCCTTGACGCGACGGAAGGGGGCGGGTACGAAGCGTGACAATAATAACGTTTACGTAAACGTAATCGCAGTGTTCGCTTAGCAGGGCGGCGCGAATTGAAGAGACGGGGTACTCACTCTCACCATCTTTTGACTTGTCGACGGGTGGGACTTTTGCAAACCTCTTTTCACAGAAAGCAGAACTCCGGCAACTAAAGACCGGAGGATGCACAGGGAGATACATTATGGGTGACGCAAAACCGGCTGGCGGTGCCGTCGACACGTTTCCGAAACTGCTGATTGATAACGCGCGACGTTTCGGCGATCGACCGTCGATCCGCGAAAAAGATCTGGGGATATGGCAGTCCTGGACTTGGCAAGAGGTCAAGGACGAGATCGCCGCCATGGCGGCGGGTCTCAAGCTATATGGATTTGAGCGTGGCGACAGCCTGGCCATCGTCGGCGACAACCGGCCGCAGCTTTACTGGGCGATGACGGCGGCGCAGGCATTGGGCGGCACGCCGGTGCCGATGTATCAGGACGCGGTCGCGGACGAAATGCAGTATGTTCTCGAACATGCCGAGGCCAGCTTCGCTGTGGTCGAGGACCAAGAGCAGACCGATAAGCTGCTTGAGGTCATGGATCGCTGCCCGAAGCTCAAGGAAATTGTCTACAAGGACCCGCGCGGCATGCGTCATTACGACCAGCCGTTCGTCCGCTCGCTCGATAGCCTGATGGAAGCCGGGCGGAAGTTCTTGTCCGAAAACCCGGGCTGGTTTGAGGCCGAGGCCGCCAAGGGTAAAGGCGACGATATCGCCATTATGGTTTACACCTCGGGCACAACAGGGCGCCCCAAGGGCGTGATGTTAAGTTTCGACAACCTCATCATTACCGCACGTAACGGCGTGAAGTGGGACAAGCTCGACGAAAAGGACGAAGTGCTGGCCTACCTGCCGATGGCGTGGGTCGGGGACAATATTTTTTCCTATGCACAGTCCTACGTGGCCGGGTTCTGCGTCAGTTGTCCGGAAAGTTCGGATACCGTTATGCTGGATCTCAAGGAAATCGGTCCGACTTATTTCTTCGCACCGCCTCGGGTTTTCGAAAATATCCTGACCCAGGTGTCGATCCGCATGGAAGACGCCTCGAAACTCAACCAGCTTCTTTATAAGTACTTCATGGACGTGGCGCTTCGGGTTGGTCCAAATATTCTCGATGGCAAGCGGGTGTCGTTCATCGACCGTCTGCTATATGGGCTTGGTGAGTTCCTGGTCTATGGCCCGTTGAAAAACGAGTTGGGCTTTTCGCGCTTTCGCCTCGCCTATACGGCGGGCGAGGCGATCGGCCCGGACATCTTTGATTTCTTCCGCTCGCTGGGCGTCAACATCAAACAGCTTTACGGCTCGACCGAAGCGTCGGTGTTCATCTGCATGCAGGTGGATGGCGACGTCAAACCGGACACCGTCGGCCCGCCGGCAACTGATGTCGAGTTGAAGATCGCCGACAACGGCGAGGTTCTGTTCCGCAGTCCCGGCGTTTTCGTCGCCTACTACAAAAACGACGAAGCGACCCGCGATACCAAGAACGACGAAGGCTGGGTCATGACCGGCGATGCCGGTTTCTTTGACAACGACGGGCACCTCAAGATCATCGACCGTGCCAAGGATGTCGGCAAGCTCAACAGCGGCACCATGTTTGCGCCTAAATACCTCGAGAACAAACTCAAGTTCTTCCCGTTTATTACCGAAGCCGTGGCGTTTGGTCACGATAGAGACTACGCAGCGGCTTTCATCAATATCGATCTGGAAGCCGTCGGCAACTGGGCGGAACGGCGCGGTCTCGCATATTCGGGCTATACCGATCTGGCGATGCGTGACGAGGTGTACGATCTCGTCGCCGAATGCGTCGACAAGGTCAACAAGGACCTGTCCGAAGATGCGGCACTGTCGGGGTCGCAAATCAAACGGTTCCTGATCCTGCACAAACTTCTCGATGCCGATGACGGGGAACTGACACGGACCCGCAAGGTGCGCCGCAATACGGTTGCCGAACGTTACGGCGATCTTATCAATGCACTGTATTCAGGCGTGGATGTCTGCCCGGTCGAGGCAACAGTGACGTTCGAGGATGGCCGCACCGGGACAATCAAGGCCGATGTGAAAATCCGCGAAGCGAAGATTTTCGACCCCCAACAAGCCCAGGCAGCGGAATAAGCGACGATCAAAATGGCTCATGAAAGAAAAATCGGCGATACGATCCTCGCTGTAGATCAGATTTCGTTGTCGTTCGGCGGGGTCAAGGCACTGTCGAATATCAGCTTCTCCGTCAACGAGCATGAAGTGTTCGCGATCATCGGACCGAACGGTGCCGGTAAAAGCTCGATGCTGAACTGCATCAACGGCTTTTATCACCCGCAGGAAGGAACCATTACGTTCAAGGGGAAAACCCGCCGTCAGGTGCGCCCGAGCGAAGCGGCGCGCGAAGGCATTGCCCGGACGTTCCAGAACATCGCGCTGTTCAAGGGGATGTCGACGCTCGACAACATCATGACCGGGCGCAACACCAAGATGAACAAGGGCATCTTCTGGCAGGCGCTACGGTTCGGCCCGGCGGAAAAGGAAGAGATGGAACACCGCGCCGTGGTCGAAAAGGTGATCGACTTCCTTGAAATCGAAGCGATCCGCAAGACGGCCGTCGGCACCTTGCCGTACGGTTTGCAAAAACGTGTCGAGCTTGGTCGGGCACTGGCCGCCGAGCCGGACCTGCTTTTGCTTGATGAGCCGATGGCCGGCATGAATATCGAGGAAAAGCAGGACATGTGCCGCTTTATCCTGGATGTAAACGATGAATTCGGCACCACGATCGTTCTGATCGAGCACGACATGGGTGTTGTTATGGATATTTCCGATCGCGTGGTCGTTCTCGATTACGGCAAGAAACTTGCCGACGGGACGCCGGACGAAGTGCGCGCCAACCAGGATGTGATCGACGCCTATCTCGGTGTCTCACATGATGACGAAGAAGCATAGGGCGGTATAGACATGCTGTTTTTACTCGAGACGGTGATCAGCGGCCTGATGGCGGGGGTTATGTACTCGCTTGTCGCACTTGGCTTCGTGCTGATCTTCAAGGCTTCCGGGATCTTCAATTTTGCGCAGGGCGTTTTTGCGCTGTTCGCCGGGCTGGCATTATACGACTTCATCGCCACCGACGGATGGTTTTACGAACTGTTCGGTTTCGTACTGCCGGTCTGGCTCGGCATCATCGCCACCATGGGCGTCATGGTTATCGTCGCCTGGCTGGTTGAGTTTCTGGTGCTACGCCACCTCGTCAACCAGGAGCCGATTATCCTGTTCATGTCGACCATCGGTCTGGCCTACTTCCTTGAAGGTCTTGGCGACGTTCTGTTCGGCTCCGACGTCAAGCCGCTCGATATTGGCTTGCCGCAGGGCGCATGGGATTATCTGCTCGATACACATAATCTTTATATCGAGAAGCTGGAAATCGTCGCTGCGGGAGTTGCTGCGGTGATGGTCATCGTTTTAGCGATTTTCTTCCAGAAAACACGTATTGGCCGCGCATTGCGCGCCGTCGCCGACGATCACCAGGCGGCGCTCAGCGTCGGCATTTCGCTCAGGACAATCTGGGTCATCGTATGGTCGGTGTCGGGTTTTGTGGCGCTGGTCGCCGGCGTCATGTGGGGATCGAAGTCGGGGATTCAGTTCTCGCTGTCGTTGATCGCGCTTAAAGCATTGCCGGTGCTGATCCTGGGCGGCTTTACGTCTGTCCCGGGGGCTATTATCGGCGGTTTGATTATCGGCGTCGGCGAAAAGGTTGCGGAAGTATATGCCGGACCTTTTGTCGGCGGTGCGATTGAAAACTGGTTTGCCTACATGCTGGCGCTCGGGTTCCTGTTGATCCGTCCGCAAGGCCTGTTCGGCGAAAAAATCATCGAGAGGGTGTAACCGTCCATGTTTTACCGTGAAGCAGGCCAGTTCAAGACCAGCTACAAAGCCGATCAGGCGATCTTTACGATCACCCAGGACCGTTTCTTCATCGGTCTGTTTCTGATTGTTGCCTTTGTCGTTGTGCCGTTTTTCATCAATGACTACTGGGCCAATGCGATCCTGATCCATTTCCTGGTTTATGCGCTGGCGGCCCTCGGCTTGAACATCCTGACCGGCTATTGCGGTCAGGTGTCACTTGGTACCGGCGGGTTCATGGCGGTCGGCGCCTATGCGTCCTACAAGTTGGTCACCTCGTTTCCGGAAATGAATTTCATCGTTGCAATCCTGCTGTCGGGCGGCATTACGGCGCTCGTCGGTGTCGTCTTCGGTCTGCCGTCGCTCAGGATCAAGGGTTTTTATCTGGCTGTCGCTACGCTGGCGGCGCAGTTTTTTCTGGTTTGGCTGTTCAACAAGGTCGGCTGGTTCTTTAACTACAGTCCGACCGGCATGATCGTGTCACCGCCGCGCGAGATATTCGGCTTCCTCGTTACCGGACCGGAGGCGAGCCCGGTCGTCAGATATTTATTTTGCCTGTCGTTCGTGACGGTCTTTGCATTGGCCGCGAAGAACATCGTTCGTGGCCGAGTCGGCCGCAGCTGGATGGCAATTCGCGACATGGACATCGCCGCCGAGCTGATCGGCATCCGTCCCCTCGAAGCCAAGCTGACCGCATTTGCCGTCAGTTCGTTCTACATCGGTGTTGCCGGGGCGCTTTACTTCAACGTCTGGCTGGGGACCGCCGAGCCGACCGAGGCGTTCGACATCAACCAGTCGTTCTTCGTGCTGTTCATCGTCATTATCGGTGGGCTAGGCAGCATCATGGGCTCCTTCATGGGGGCCGCGTTCATGGTGCTGATCCCGATCACGCTGAAGACCATCATGGTCGACGGCATGGGTTTTGCCGTTGGCGCGGCCAAGCATGCCGAAGTGATGCTGCTTGGTACCCTGATTATCTTTTTCCTGATCGTCGAGCCGCATGGTTTGGCACGCTTGTGGCAAATTCTGAAGGAGAAACTGCGAAAGTGGCCATTCCCGTACTAATGTGGCCCCTATCAAAAACAAGGAACTCGCGTTAACATATTTACATCCAAGGGCTTAACCGGTGGCAAAGCCGCCAAAACAACCTCAAAAGGGAGGCTAACATGAGACTTAAACTACTGACGAAAGCACTTGCTGTCGCTGCGGTCGCAATGCCGCTGACAGCTGCCGTCGCGGACGCCTATGAACTGGTGATCCCGGCCACGGTCTACAGAACCGGTCCATATGCGCCGAATGGGATTCCGTTCGCCAACGGGTATGGTGACTACTACAAGATGCTCAACGAGCGCGATGGCGGTATCGAAGGCGTCAAGATCAAGTATCTTGAGTGCGAAACCGCTTACAACACCAAGCAAGGTGTCGAGTGCTATGAGAACACCAAAGCGACACCACCGTCAGGCGCGCTTGCATATCAGCCGCTGTCGACCGGGATTACCTACCAGCTGATCCCGAAAGCCACGGAAGATAAAATCCCGGTGTTCTCGATGGGGTATGGCCGGACCTCTGCTGCCAACGGCAAAGTGTTCCCATACATCTTCAACTTCCCGGCCACGTACTGGGATCAGGCTTCCGTCTTCGTCAAATACATCGGTGAAAAAGAAGGCGGCATGGACAAGCTGAAGGGCAAGAAGATCGCGCTGGTCTATCACAACTCGGCGTACGGTAAAGAACCGATCCGCACCCTTGAAGAGCTGTCCAAGAAACATGGTTTCGAGCTGCAACTACTCGCTGTCGATCACCCGGGTCAGGAACAGAAAGCCACCTGGCTTCAGGTTCGCCGTGAACGCCCGGACTGGGTCTTGATGTGGGGCTGGGGTGTCATGAACCAGGTCGCCGTCAAAGAAGCCGCATCGATCCGGTTCCCGATGGATCATTTCATCGGTGTCTGGTGGTCGGGTTCCGAAAACGACGTGCTGCCGGCCGGTGCTTCGGCCAATGGCTATCTGTCGGGTGCCTTCCATGCAGCCGGTGATAACTATCGTGCGCACGATGACATCAAGAAGTTTGTCTACGACAAGGGTATGGGCGGTGGTGACCGCGACCGTATCGGCGAAGTGCTCTACAACCGTGGCCTCGTTGCCGCTATGTGGACCTCAGAAGCGATCCGCACAGCCATGCGTATCCACAACACCAAGGAGCCGACAAGCGAACAGGTTCGCGACGGTTTTGAGGCGCTGAATGTCGATGCTAAACGTCTTGCCGTTCTTGGCCTTGAAGGTTTCACCTATCCGGTCAAGATCTCCTGCGAAAACCACCAGGGTCCAGGCAAGGTCGCACTCCAGCAATGGGATGCGAAAGCCAAGAAGTGGAGCTTCGTTTCCGACTTTTATGAGCCGGACCATGACGTTGTTAACGCACTGATCGCAGAAGACTCGGCGAACTTTGCCAAAGAAAACAACATCACGCCGCGGACCTGCAATTAATATGAGCAGTTCCGCCCAAGTGGTGGAGGATACCGCTGGTGCCCTCGGGAGTGATCCCGAGGGTGCCGGCATTCTCCTCGCCGTAAATAATATCGAGGTCATTTACGACCACGTGATTCTGGTGCTCAAAGGCGTCTCGCTTGAGGTGCCGAAGGGACAGATTGTCGCCATTCTCGGTGCCAACGGTGCCGGTAAGACGACGACGCTGAAGGCGATATCCAATCTCCTGCACGCGGAACGCGGTGAAGTGACCAAAGGCTCCATTATCTATGACGAACAGAAAGTCGAGGCATCCTCGCCGAACGATCTGGTGAAGCGCGGCGTCATTCAGGTCATGGAAGGCCGTCACTGTTTCGAGCATTTGACGATCGAGGAAAACCTGCTGACCGGTGCCTATACGCGCGCCGACGGCAATGCCGCCATTAATCAGTCGCTTGAAAAAGTTTATGCATATTTCCCCAGGCTCAAGGAGCGCCGCACGTCACAGGCCGGATATACATCCGGCGGTGAACAGCAGATGTGCGCCATTGGCCGGGCCCTTATGTCGAACCCGAAGATGATCCTGCTCGACGAGCCGTCGATGGGCCTTGCCCCACAGCTGGTCGAGGAAATCTTCGATATCGTCAACGAACTGAACAAGAAGGAAGGTGTCAGCATCCTGCTTGCAGAGCAAAACACCAACATCGCCCTCAAATACGCCGACTACGGCTATATCCTTGAAAACGGACGTGTCGTTATGGACGGGCCGGCAAGTACATTGCGTGAAAACGAGGACGTGAAGGAATTTTACCTCGGCATTTCGACGTCCGGGCGTAAAAGCTTCCGCGATGTAAAGCATTACCGCCGCCGCAAGCGCTGGCTCGGGTAAAAAAATGAGCCAGGGTCCATTCTACGACGATCTCGAGATCAGGGATCCGGGGCGACGCGAAGCCGCTCTATTGGGTGCGCTGTCGGCGCATGTCCAGAACGCCCGCGACAATGCACCTTACTACCAGACACTGCTTAAAGAGATCGACCCTTCGGAAATTACCGATCGTGCGGCGCTTGCCAAGCTGCCGGTGACGCGTAAGTCGGAGCTGGTCAACATACAGTCCGAAGGCGACCCGTTGGGCGGCATGACGACGGTACCTGCCGGTCATATGCTGCGTATCTTCCAGTCGCCGGGGCCGACTTATGATATCGAAGGCTTCGGCAAGGACTGGTGGGGGACAGCGCGGGCGCTTTTTGCCAGCGGCTTTCGGAACGGCGATATCATGCACAACACCTTCGCCTATCATTTCACGCCGGCCGGCGTCATGCTGGAAGCCGGAGCCCATGCACTGGGCTGTGCCGTGTTCCCGGCCGGTGTCGGCAATACCGAACTACAGGTACAGGCGGTTCATGACATCAAGCCGACGGGCTACGCCGGGACGCCGAGCTTTTTGAAAATGATCCTCGAAAAAGCCGAGGAGCTCGGCAAGGACGCGTCCAGTCTCAAGAAAGCCTGTGTCGCGGGCGAGGGGCTGCCGCCGGCGCTCCGCAAGGAAATTGAAGATCATGGCATTCATTGCGGCCAAGTATATGCCTCGGCCGATATCGGTAATATCGCCTATGAAAGCGAAGCACGCGAAGGCTTGATTATCGATGAACGCCATATCGTCGAGATCGTTCGTCCCGGAACCGGCGATCCTGTCGCCGAAGGCGAGGTCGGCGAAGTGGTGGTGACGGTGCTCAGGGAAGACATCCCGCTGATCCGTTTCGCCACCGGCGATCTATCGCAATTCCTGGGCGGTCAAAGCCCGTGCGGGCGCACCAACATGCGGCTTCGTGGCTGGATGGGCCGCGCCGATCAGACGACCAAGGTCAAAGGCATGTTCGTGCATCCGGCCCAGGTTGCGGAAATCGTTCGCCGCCATCCGGAAATCGCCCGCGCCCGCGTCGTTGTTACCCATGACGGCAAGAGCGACGTGATGACCGTCAGGTGTGAGACCGCTGACAGCGGTCCGGCCCTTGTGGATGCCATCAACCAGACGATCCAGAACGTTTGCAAGCTCAAGGGTGTGTGTGAATGCGTCGCGGCAGGATCGCTGCCGAATGACGGCAAGGTTATCGAGGACGCCCGCGCGAACTGAACTGCCGGTGCGAATCGAATGCTGGCCAGCTGTTTTGCCGGCTGTTTTGTCAGTTATTTAGCAACGCCCGGCAACCTAACAAATTTGTAATGTTAGGTGCCATAATAGCGCCACAATCTTTGTCTAATTTCGTAATCATAGACCTCCTCGTCTATGCACCAGAGACCCCCCTCTCTGGTCCCCTATCGGCGCTCAGCGCCGAAACTAACCGGTCGGGTCAGACTTCCCCCAGGGAGCGACCCGGCCGTTTTATTTTCATTGTTTTGATGCAACGTGAATTTCACAGACATGCGCCTCCGTCTTTCCTTAGTACCGGCCATCGGGTACGTTTTCCGGGCATTTTCAGAGGATGAAATGTCGGAATTCAGTGGCCAGGATATCGAATGCATAAGAGGCGAGCGGCTGGTGCTCAGCGGCACCGGCTTTGCCGTGACCAGCGGCCATGCCTTGATTCTGAAAGGCGCCAACGGTGCCGGCAAGTCGACTCTGCTGCGTTTGATGGCCGGGCTGATGCGACCCGTTAGCGGAAGCATTTCATGGGACGGGGCAGACATTCGCGACGACCCTGTCGAGCATAACCGCAGACTTGCCTATATCGGCCATGCCGATGCCGTCAAACCGGCGCTGAGCGTGATGGAAAACGTCACCTTCTGGGCCGAGATTTCAGGTAGCACCGCGATGCCGGCTACGGATGCGCTGGCGGCGCTCGGTATCGGCCATCTTGCGGATTTGCCGGCACGCTATCTGTCTGCGGGCCAGCGCCGCCGTGTGACGCTGACACGCATGCTGACATCCGGTGCGGCGTTGTGGTTGCTCGATGAGCCGACAACGGCGCTCGATGCCGACACGACGGATGCGCTCAAGGTCCTGATTGAAGCGCATTTGAGCGCGGGTGGCATGGCGGTGATTTCTACGCACACCGATCTCGGCCTATCAACAGCAGATACACTGACAATTGCCGCGACCCGGCGGGCGGCGGCATGAACGCGGTTTCGATCCTGTTTCGCCGGGAAATGCGTCTCGCCATGCGGCAAAGCGCCGACAGCCTGATGGTGATTGCCTTTTTCGTGATTGCCGTGGTGCTGTTTCCGTTCGGTGTCGGGCCGGAACCCAACATGCTGGCCAGGATCGGCCCGGGCGTGATCTGGGTCGCGGCGCTGCTGGCGGCGATGCTGTCGATGGACCGCATGTTCATGGGGGATTACGAGGACGGCTCGCTGGAACTTCTCGTGCTGTCTCCGGTCGCCCTTGAAGTGGCGGTGTGCATCAAGGTTTTGGTGCACTGGCTGACGACCGGCGTGCCGTTGATCTGCGCGGCGCCGTTATTATTTGTGATGATGAATGTGCCGGGTGAGATCTGGCCGGTTCTGCTGCTGACGCTGCTACTCGGCACACCGGTCCTCAGCCTGATCGGCAGTATCGGCGCGGCACTGACCCTGGGGGCGCGGCGTGGCGGGGTATTGTTGTCGCTATTGATCCTGCCGCTGGTTATCCCGGTACTGATTTTCGCTGCCGGCGCCGGCGATGCGGTGCTGTACGGCGAAGGTGCTAAGGCCAATCTCATGCTGCTGGGGGGTGTTCTTCTGGCGGCCCTGGCATTGACGCCCTGGGCGACTGCGCAAGCCCTACGCGAAGCCGTGGCATAGTCGGAAACAGGTGCTATAAACTCCAAAGTATTAACGTGGAAATAACATGCTGCATTACTTCGCCAACCCGACCCGTTTTCAGCGCCTGAGCCGCCGTGTCGAGCCGTGGCTGCTAGGCCTGATGCTGATCTGTTTTGCCGCCGGGCTTTATTTGTCGTTGTTTGCATCCCCGGTCGATTATCAGCAGGGGCATACGGTGCGGATTATGTACATCCATGTGCCGGCGGCGTGGATGGCGTTGTTTTGTTATACGGCCATGGCGGTATCGGCGGCGGTGGCCCTCATCTGGAAACATGCCCTGGCCGATGTCGCCGCCAAGGCGACAGCACCGATCGGTGCGGCATTCACGTTCCTGTCGCTGGTTACGGGGTCGCTCTGGGGCAAACCGATGTGGGGCACCTGGTGGGTCTGGGATGCGCGACTGACGTCGGTCCTGGTGCTCTTCTTTCTGTATCTGGGCTATATGGCGCTTCGCGATGCCTTCGACGAGCCCGGGCGAGGCGCGCGGGCCTCGGCGATCCTGGTGCTGGTCGGCTTCGTCAACGTGCCGATTATCAAGTTCTCGGTCGACTGGTGGAACACCCTGCATCAACCGTCCAGTGTGCTCCGCATGCAGGGACCGACGATCCACCCCGATATGCTGACGCCGCTATTCCTGATGGCAGCTGCTTTTCAGCTATATTATTTCTGGTTGTTGCTGATCCGCATCCGCTGTGAACTCATGTCCAACCGAGTGCGTGCACTGCGCCACCGGCAGGCGGCGGCAGGTTAGGGTTGACGATATGAATAACACCGACAGTATTCTGAGCATGACCAAACATGGCGCATATGTGTGGCCGAGCTATGTCCTTGCTGCCGTTCTGCTGATCGGCTTGGTCGCGGTCAGCCTGCGCGCGCTCAGGAAAACTCGTGAAGAATTACAGCGGGTCGAAGCCGCGATGCCGAAGGAATCCGATGAAACGTAAACACAAACGCCTGACATTCGTGCTTGTCGCGCTGCTGCTATTGGGGGGAGCGGCGGCATTGGTCCTGAGCGCGTTCGAGGAAAATATCGTCTTCTTCCAGAGCCCGAGCGATGTTGTTGCCGGAAAAATCGGCGAAGACCGGCGGTTTCGTCTAGGCGGTCTGGTCGAGGAAGGCAGCGTCGACAAATCGGCCGGCGAGACGGTGACTTTCCGTATCACCGATATGGCGGAAACGGTCAGCGTGTCCTACACCGGCATTTTACCGGACCTGTTCCGGGAAGGTCAGGGTGTGGTCTGCGAAGGCCGTATCGTGAACGGCGTGTTCGTTGCCGACGAAGTGCTGGCTAAGCATGACGAGAACTACATGCCGCCCGAAGTCGCCGATGCGCTCAAGAAATCGGGCGAGTGGAAAGGAAGTGGCAATTGATCGCTGAACTTGGTCATTTCGCGTTAATTCTGGCCCTGATGGTGGCTTGCACGCAGGGCGTCATTCCGCTGATCGGCGCGCAGCGCGGCAACGCTGCGTGGATGGCCTTCGCCAATCACTCGGCACTGGTACAGTTCTGTCTTGTCGCAGTCAGTTTCGGCTGTCTTACGCATGCCTACGTGACGTCGGATTTCTCGCTCGTCAATGTGGTGCAGAATTCCCATTCCACGAAACCGATGCTTTATAAAGTCTCCGGTGTGTGGGGCAATCATGAAGGCTCAATGCTGCTTTGGGTGCTGATCCTGTCGATCTTCGGCGCCGCCGTCGCCATGTTCGGCAAGTATCTGCCGCCAGCGCTCAAGGCGCGTGCCCTTTCGGTGCAGGCATTGATCGCGGTCGGCTTCTACCTGTTTATCCTGCTGACGTCCAATCCGTTCGAGCGGATGTTTCCCCCGGCCGCCAACGGCCAGGATCTGAATCCGCTGCTGCAGGATCCGGGCCTCGCGTTTCATCCGCCGATGCTCTATCTAGGCTATGTCGGTTTTTCGATGGCGTTTTCGTTCGCCATTGCGGCGTTGATCGAAGGCCGCGTCGATGCCGCGTGGGCGCGCTGGGTGCGGCCCTGGACGCTGGCGGCATGGTGCTTCCTTACCGGCGGTATCGCGCTTGGTTCCTGGTGGGCATACTATGAACTCGGCTGGGGCGGTTTCTGGTTCTGGGATCCGGTCGAAAACGCATCGTTCATGCCGTGGCTGATCGGCACCGCGTTGTTGCATTCCTGTGTCGTCGTTGAAAAACGCGACACCATGAAGGCCTGGACCATCTTCCTTGCCATCGTCGCATTTTCGTTCTCGCTGCTGGGCACGTTCCTGGTGCGCTCCGGGGTGCTGACCTCGGTGCACGCGTTCGCAACCGATCCCGAGCGGGGTGTTTTTATTCTCGTGCTTTTGCTGATCGTCATCGGCGGCTCGTTCACGCTTTATGCCTGGCGCGCACCGCAACTGAAGAGCACCGGGCTATTTCAGCCGATTTCGCGTGAAGGGGCCCTGCTGCTGAACAACCTGTTGATGGGAACGGCGGCGGGCGTGGTTCTGCTGGGGACGCTTTATCCTCTGTTCATCGATGCGATTTCCGACGGGCAGGACAAGATTTCCGTCGGGCCGCCGTTCTTCAACGCGGTCTTCATTCCTTTGATGACGCCGATGGTCGCGGCGATGGCCATCGGCCCGTTGCTGGCGTGGAAGCGCGGCGATCTGTTGCGTGCGCTGAAAACCTTGTGGCTCGGCATGGCGCTGGCACTGGCGCTGGCGATTGCCACCTGGTCTTGGCAGAGCGGCGCATCGCCGTGGGGAATCGTCGGTGTCGCCATCGGCTCATGGCTCGCCATCGGCACGCTGATCGAACTAGCCGAGCGGGTGCGCCTGTTCCGCGTTCCCGTCGGTCAGTCGCTGCGCCGTTTGGGCAATTTGCCGCGCGCCAACTGGGGCATGACGCTGGCGCACTTCGGTCTGGCGCTGGCCGTGTTCGGGATTACCGGCGCCGGGGTGTGGAAGGTCGAAAGCGTGCAAAGCATGCAGCCCGGCGAAACAGTGAATGTGTCGGGTTATGAGTTCCGTTTCGATGGCGCTCAGGAAAAAGAGGGGCCGAATTACCTGATTACCGAAGGCCGTTTCACGGTGACGAAGGACGGCAGGCTGATCGCCGAACTGGCGCCGGAAAAGCGTATCTACACGGTGCGCCAGATGCCGACGACCGAAGCCGGGATATATACGCTACTGTCGGGCGATCTGTATGCCGTCATCGGCGATGCCAATGCCGACGGCTCGTACGTGACACGGATCTATTTCAATCCGCTCGTCGTATGGATGTGGATCGGTGCACTGACCATGGTCGTCGGCGGCGCGCTGTCGCTGTCGGACCGGCGTTTCCGGATCGGTGCGCCGAAACGCTCGAGCGTCCCCGCCGGCGCGCAACCGGCGGAATGACGGTCAAAACATGAAACGATTTTTGTATATTCTGCCGCTGGCCGGTTTTCTGCTGATCGGTGTTTACCTGGCCATCGGTCTTGGCCTTGATCCGCAAAAACTGCCGAGCATGTTGGAAGGCAAGCCGGTCCCTGCCTTCGATCTGCCGGGTCTTGAGGGCCGCGATGAAAAAGGACTCAAGAATACGGACCTGCAGGGCGATGTCTCGCTGGTCAATGTCTTCGGATCCTGGTGCGTGGCGTGCCGGGTCGAGCATCCGTTCCTGATGACCATCAAGGAAAACGGCTGGGTGCCGATCCACGCCATCGACTGGCGCGAGCCGGATCGTCAGGCAGGACCTGCATGGCTCAGGCGCCACGGCGATCCGTATACGCTGGCCGGTGACGACCCGCGATCCATCGCCGCCATTTCTTTCGGCGTTACCGGCGCGCCGGAAACCTTCGTCGTCGATAAAAAGGGGATCGTCCGTTACAAACATGTCGGTCCGATTACCAAGGAAGTGTGGAATGGGACGTTGGAGCCGTTAATTGCCCATCTGCGGGAGCAGGGCGGATGAGGTTTGTACTCGCCGCATTATTTCTGGCCTTGCTGGCGGTCCCGGCGCTTGCCGTGCAACCAGATGAAATTCTCAAGGACCCGGCACTGGAATCGCGCGCGCGAGAAGTCGGTAAGGAACTTCGCTGTCTGGTTTGCCAGAACCAGTCCATCGACGATTCCGATGCCGATCTGGCGCGCGACCTGCGCGTTCTGGTCCGTGAGCGGATTGTTGCCGGGGACAGCAACCGCGAAGTGATCGATTACGTGGTGTCGCGTTACGGCGACTTCGTTTTGCTCAATCCCCCGTTCAAGCTGAAAACCTACGCGCTGTGGTTTGGTCCGGGCGTGATCATCGCATTCGGTGTGTTTGCCATCTTTTTGTTCTTCCGCCGCCGCACAGGTGAGGTCTCACCGGGCACCGGGGCGAATGCATTGAGCGAGGCCGAGAAGCAGAAGCTTGCCCGATTGATCGACGAGGATCAGTCATGACGTTCTGGGTATTTGCCGGACTGTTGAGTGCTGTTGTGTTGGTGGCGCTGCTTTTGCCGCAGTTTCGCGCAGCCCGTCAGCTAGCGGGCCGCTCGGAATATGACGTCACCGTCTACAAGGATCAACTGAGCGAGCTGGACCGTGATCTGGCGGAGGGGCGGATCGCCGTTGCGGAAGCCGATGCCGCGCGTCTGGAAATCCAGCGCCGCCTGCTTGCCGCCGCCGATGCGGCGGAAAACGAGGAAACAGTTGAGACAGCACCCGGCAAGGGACGGTTTACGGTCATCGTCGCGGCCCTGATCGTACCGCTCGCTGCGCTTGGCCTTTATATGAAGACCGGTACGCCGGGTATGCCCGATTTCCCAATGTCGGCACGCACCGATCTCAAGGAAGCCCCTGCGGCTGCCAGCGACGAGAACAATGCCATGCGGCAGTTGGCGACACAGCTCGAAGCGCGTCTTCGTGCCAATGACGGGGATGCGGATGGCTGGATACTGCTGGCAAGAACCTACGGCACGCTCGGCGAGCAGCGCCTCGCTGCCGCTGCGTATCAACGTGCCGTAGAACTGAGCGGCCGAGATCCGGAATTGCTGGCGGACTGGGCGGAAACCCGGCTGATGGCACGCGACGGAAATTTCACGCCGGAGATATTCGGGGACTTTCTGGAAGCCCGTGAAAAGAACCCGCTGCTGCCCAAGCCCTGGTTCTACATCGGTCTCGACAAGGCCATGGGGGGCGACCTTTTGGGGGCGGCGCAAATCTGGACCGATCTGCTGGCGATCCAGCCCAAGGATGCGCCTTTCGTGAGCGCTATTAGATCGCAGATCAAGCGTGCCGCGGAAGATGGCGGCTTTGCCGTTTCGGATCTACAGCCGAGCGAAAACGCCAGAAAACTGGCCGCAGGTAATCCCGCCTTGAGTTCCGGTAATGCGCCGGCACCCGGCGCACAAAGCACAAGCCCCGCGCCGCCCGGACCAACGCGTGAAGACGTCGAGGCCGCACAGCAGATGACGGGTGAGGAACAAAATGCCTTCATCCGCTCGATGGTTGCGAGGCTGGCCGAGAAGCTTGAGGCAAATCCGAACGATCCGTCGGGTTGGCAGCGGCTGATCCGCGCTTACGAGGTGCTGGGCGAGACTGAAAAAGCCGAAGCGGCGAAAAAGCGTCTGAAAGAGATTCAGGCCAACTGAAACGCGAATATCTGGAAAAGCCTGTGATCGCCATTTATAAACGCCGCGTGTTGAACTCTCTGAAGACGGGCTGACATGAGCATTACAGTCATATTTGCGCTGGCGATTGCGAGCTTTGTCTGGATGGCGGCGCCGGGCCCTGGTGTTATCGCGACGGCGGCCCGCAGCGTGGCTTTTGGATTCCGCTCAACCCTGCCGTTCATTCTGGGCATTGCCAGCGGCGATCTGGTTTATGTTCTGTTTGCCATATTCGGCCTGTCCATGATTGCTGGAATGCTGGGCGAGCTGTTCATTTTCGTTCGCTGGACCGGTGCCGCTTATCTGATCTATCTGGGGATCAAGGCCTGGCGGCAGCCGGCCGTGCTTCCCACCCAATCCGGCGAGGCTGCTAACTTATCAAAAGGCAGTCATGCCCGTGGCTATGCGGGCGGGCTGTTTCTGACCCTCGGCAATCCGAAAGTGATTATTTTTTACCTGAGCTTTCTGCCGACTTTCACCGATCTGAAGACCCTTACGTTTGGCGAAGGCGTTGCCATTGTGACGACCGTCCTGACGGTGCTGATCTGTGTCCTCGTCACCTATGCCCTGGCGGCAACGCAGGTGCGCCGGCTGTTTCGTACCGAGCGTGCCGTCCGCTACATGAACCGTTGCGCCGGTTCGCTGATGATTGCCGCCGGGTGCGCCGTCGCTACCAGAAACTGATTTCAATTCTCCCCGGGAAGGAAACCATGGCTCATTTAAAAACCCTTGATGATCTTGATGTCGCCGGTAAGCGGGTTCTCGTCCGCGTCGATTTCAACGTCCCCATGCGGGACGGTAAAATCACCGATACCACGCGCATCGACCGGGCGCTCGAAACATTGAACGAACTGGCGGACAAGGGCGCCAAGGTCGTCATCCTGTCGCACTTCGGCCGCCCCAAGGGTACGGTGCATGCGGACATGAGCCTGCAACCGGTCGCCGATGCGCTGGCCGGGCTTTCCGGTAAAAACGTTACATTTGCCGCAGACTGCATTGGCGATGCCGCCAAGGCGGCGATCGATGCCGCACCGGCAGGCGGTTTTGTGATGCTGGAAAACCTGCGCTTTCATGGCGGCGAGGAAAAGAACGACCCGGACTTTGCCAAGGCGCTTGCCGCGAACGGGGATGCCTTCGTCTCGGATGCCTTTTCCGTCGCACACCGTGCGCATGCCTCGACCGAGGGGATCACGCATCATTTACCTTCGGCTGCCGGGCGTCTGATGCAGGCCGAAATCGAAGCTCTCGCCAATGCGCTCGAAACACCGGCACACCCGGTCATCGCCGTCGTCGGCGGGGCCAAGGTTTCAACCAAGATGGCGGTTCTGGGGCATCTTGCGGAAAAGGTCGACCAGATCGTCATCGGTGGCGGCATGGCCAACACCTTCCTGTATGCCAATGGTGTCGGCATCGGCAAATCGCTTTGCGAAAAGGATATGGCCGACGAAGCCCGTGCCATCGTCGACATGGCCGCCAGCGCCAACTGCGAAATCGTGCTGCCGTTGGATGTCGTCATTGCCGAGGCTTTTGAAACGGGTGCGAAAGCAACCCAAGCGGAATTGAGTGAAGTTCCCGATGACATGATGATCCTCGACATCGGGCCAAAAAGCATTGCCGATCTGCAAACGCGGCTGAAGTCGGCGAAGACGGTGTTGTGGAATGGTCCCCTGGGTGCGTTCGAAGTAGATCCTTTCGATGCCGGGACCAATGCCGTGGCGAAAACGGTTGCCGAACTGACGAAGGCTGGCAATTTGCTGTCGGTCGCCGGTGGTGGCGATACGGTCTCGGCCTTGGCCAACGCCGGTGCGGAAGCAGGATTTTCCTATGTTTCCGCCGCGGGCGGGGCTTTTCTGGAATGGATTGAAGGCAAGCAACTGCCCGGCGTCGCCGCCATCATGACCGATTAGGCAAACGGGTCATCGTTGGAGCGCCGGGGGGCGCGCTGTTCGGACAGTGCACCGGGCTTGGCGGGGTGCACCCGGCTCAGGATATCGTCCAGCATATTTTGCAGATATTCCGACTGGTTGAGTAGCCGGTGCGTCGCGTCGAGTGCCTGATGGGAAGCGGTTTCAGCGATTTCGCGGGCGATTTCACTGACTTCGGCCAGGGTGTTCTTGATGCGATGCGCGGTGCGTTCCGTCTGATCCGTGGCTTCGCGGAGATGATCGAAACGCTGCGCATAGACGCGCTCCGCTTCCGATGTTCGCTTGTCTCCGGAAAAGGCGATCAGGGTATCATCCCCATCGCGCCCAGCATCGCGCGTCGCTTCCTTGCCGGGTGAGCGAAAGGCCAGCAAGTTGCTCTGGTCGCGGATTGTCATCACCAGTTCCGAAATGTCATCCACGAGGAACGTCATTTGGTCGATGCCCTTGATCAGGGCTTCCGTGCGTTCAACGTCATTGGCGGCGGCGGTCACGTATTGGGTAAAGTTCTGCAATTGCTGGCTGACCGACGAGATGGCGCCGCCACGGACATCTTCGCCCAACTCGAGTGCGGGGATCGGCCGGCCACGCGGACGGTAAGGCGGACGTTCAGGCGCGGCTTCGGCTTCGGTTTCGGTTTCCGCTTCAGGTTCCTGCACGGGTTCCGGCATCGTTGGCGGCGGCAGTGCTTTCATGGGCTCTTCTTCAAGGGCCCGTTCCGCACGTTCGGCCCTTTGCTCGGCGGTGTAGGCGCGCTCCGATGCATTGTCGGCATCGGCAATGGCCTCGCTCAGGCGTTCGCGCGTTCGCTCAAGATCTGTGCGCAATTGATCCACTTCGATAATGGTGTCGGCCCAACCATCGAGCATCCGGGCAATCCGGCCGAAATCGTCCTTGTTGCCCTGCGCCGGCACGGTGATGTGACTGGCACCCCGGGCAATGCGTTCAGTGGCTTCGGCGATCCGCCGCGCCGGGCCGCTTAGACTCTTGATTAACACGAGGCCGAAAAAGAACAGCCAAAGAATGATCGCCATCGATCCGCCGAGGATGGTGTAGCGGGCAAACAACTGCATGTTGCGTACTTCGGCGGCGGCCTGAATCCGCAGCCGTTCCGAGAATCCGGCAAGCCCCGTCAGGCTTGGCACGAAGTAGTCGAACAGTTCTTCGAACCGGCGCGTTTGATCGGAAAGTTCAAAGCGCGCATTTATGATCGAGAGCATCTGCGTTTCGTGCTGCTTCAGAAGCTGATCGATTTGCGATTTTTGCGGGGTTGCGATATCCGCAGCGCCGACAAATTCGGTCAGTGCATCGTAGCGTTTGCGGATTTCATCGACGCCTTTTACGGATCCCGACAGGATCGTTTCCTCGCCTTGTTGATCGATCCGTTCAACCTGGTTGATCAGGTTGGCTTTGCCGCTTTCGCGAAACGCGGCGCGCAACGCGGAAGATGTGCGCCGCAGCTGCGCACTGAGGCCCGTTTCGGAATCGCTGCCGATTGCCCGTTCGGCATTGAGGAATGTCTGAAATTGCTGGTCATACTGCACCAGGCCGTCGCGGATGGTGGTTACGTGTTGCGCCAGCGGTTGCGCTTCGGGGAAGCTGAATAACTCGTCCAGCGCCGCAGAGACATCAGCAAGGTCGACCGAGAATCCGTCGGCGATTTCAGTGTCCCGGGTCAGCAGGAATTTCCGCTGTCGCGCCTGCAGGCTGTAGGTGCCGCGTTCCACGGTATTGGAAAGTTCATCAATCCGCGAAGCACGCTGCAGATTTTGCAGCGCCTGATCGAGACGCTGGTCGACATGATAATAGAGCGCACCGAAGGCGGCGGCGGCGATGAGGCAAGCCAGGAAATACAGCCAGGAGCGGGCACCGAGACTGAGGCCGCCCAAAAACGTGCGGTCACCCAAGCCGCTGGCGGCGGTATCGAAATCTGCCTCGTCTTCGCGCTCAGCGTGGATCGCCATTGTTAACTTTCATATCCACTTATTCACGGGCGAAATACACCGGTGAAAATGTCTCGGACCTCGTTTATATCACCCGTATGCCGGTTTCGCAGCCGCATTTGCAGCTATTTGTTATTCCTGACAATATGCCCCGCGGTATGATCCGGGTCGACGCCCGATTTGGACGAAATATCATACGAATAATCGGCAGGCAGCGGAATTTCCGGTAAAACAATGAGCGATACACAAGACAGCAACAATATATCCGCTACGGCGGCCCAGGGGCCGGTGGTCCGTCAGATCCCCGAAGGCGATGACCGTGAACGCATGGTTTGTGTCGATTGCGGGTTCATTCATTACGATAATCCACGCATCGTCGCTGGGGCGGTTTGCACCTGGCAGGACAAAATTCTCCTGTGCCGCCGCGCTATTGCACCGCGGATCGGATACTGGACGATACCGGCCGGTTATCTCGAACTGAATGAAACGACTGATGAAGGTGCGCGGCGCGAAGTTATGGAGGAATCCGGTGCAAATGTCGATATCGGTGCGTTTCTGGGCATGTTCGAAATTCCCAGGATTTCGCAGATATACATGGTCTATCAAGCGGCCATGATCAGCCCCGAACTGGACCCGGGCCCGGAAAGCATCGAGGCGGCCTTATTCGATTGGGCAGATATCCCCTGGGACGAGATCGCTTTCCCCAGCATCACATGGGCCCTGAATGTCTACCGTGAAGGCGGCGGCCCGAAATTCGAGGTCATGCGCCATCCGTAATCCGGGAAAGCCGGTTTTTCTGGAGTATCCACAGATTTTCCCAAGTCAGGCCGCATAGTTTACCGCTCGTTAACCCTTTTCCCGCTAGCGTCCATCCTATGACGGATGGGATCAATCTAAGTGGTGGCGGTCTGGGGGCAGCAAAGCCCGCACGCTCGCATTATCAATCCGAGGAAGTTCGGGAAGTGCAGTCACGTGCCCGTTTTCTCGAACACAATCAGACACCGCAGGAGCAGGCCGGGCTGCAACGCCTCAATGGCCTTCTCAATCAGGGGCTGCCGCTCGATCAGCGTGCGCCGCGCGGTTATTATCTGAACATCCGCGTTTGAGGGCCGCCGTCATGGGACGGCTCTGCATTCCGATATTTATCCTGACAGCTTTGTTGCCGTATGCGGCCATCGCCGCGACCCTGAATGTCGAAATTCTGGGACTCGCCAGCAACAATGGCGATGTGCATATCGCGTTGTACGACAATCCCGATGCTTTTCCCGATTCCGACGGCATGCGGGCCGAGACCCAGGTCGGTATTGCCGGTCTCAGGGCTGAGGTCTCGTTTAGAGATCTGCAGCCCGGGCGTTATGCAATTGCCGTCTATCACGATGAAAACGGCAACCATGACTTCGATCAGGGCCTGTTCGGCATCCCGTTGGAAGACTACGGATTCTCTAACGACGCCAAGGTCTTCTTCGGTCCGCCATCTTTCAATGAAGCTGCGTTCAGGGTTGCGGAACCCGAAATCCGGATACGGATCGACCTCGGCAACTAATCGCCTCGACTCAGCAGTTTATGCAGTCACCACCGTCAAAGTCGTTATAGACCCTGGAAAAAAGCAAAGGGAATTCCGGCAGTCCGGCAATACCGCCGCCGGCGCCATCCTGGGCCAACACAAGGTTGATGGTCTGGATGTCTATTGATGGCGGCGGTGTCTTCCTGTTGAGTTCGTAAACGGATTCGACCCGCAACGGGACCGAAATACCCCGGACCTGAATGGCTTGCACGAGCTTCCGGGCTTCATCGGCGCCAAAAGCTGTTCCCTTGGGGGCGCAATGGAACCCGAACATGATCTTGCTGGGCCGGAGATCGCGATCGTCCATGCGGATATCCCACCGTGCCGAAAATCCGGCGCAGTTACGTCCAGTTTTGGTTTGCCGGTACGGCTGCACCCAGAACGATGCAAAATCGTTGTCGACGGTGAAGCTTTCGCTGAATTCGAGCGGCTGCCCCTGATTAAAGCGCCACATCTTGACCGAGCTAGAGATCAGCTTGTCGAAATCGAGCACCGTTCTGTTTTTAAATCGGGGCAGGGTTTCTGAGAACAGGATTTCCGCCTGACCGCCAGCGGCGCGATAAAGTACATATTCCTCGGTGATGCGCGAATCCGCGTAATTCACCCGTGTCGGTGCGATATTCTGAAACGCGGAGGTCTCGACAATGACGCGGCCGTTCTGCTCGGCAGGTTGCGTGAAGACGCCGGTATCGATTTTACTGTACGTGCACGCACCAAGAGTGGCCGTAAAAGAGATTGCGCAAAATATTCTGAGGATCTTGAGTGAGGGCATATTCTGAACTTCCTTTACTTAAAAGCCGGCCCCCGGTTGGCTCAGGTAGACTTCCTCGTCTGGGGTCGATGTGCGGCCAAGCACGGCATTTCGGTGCGGAAACCGCCCATACGTTGTGATTATATCGCGATGCGCCTTGGCATAACCCGTGAGTTCATCGTAACCCATTTTCTCGAATAACCGAACAGCTTCGTTCTGATCGGCCATGTTTTCGGCATGTTCAAACGGCAGATAAAAGAACATGCGCCGGTTGGGCGCCGGTTGCTGCTGATCCATGCCTTTTTCGAGAGCCCGTGCGGCCCATTGCCTGGCCAGCGGGTCGGTTTCAAATGCCTGTGCAGTGCCGCGATACATATTGCGGGGGAATTGATCCAGCATGATGATAATGGCGAGAAAATCATCCGCGCTTTCGGCGTCGTTGTCGAATCCGCCCTGCTTCGCCCGGAGATGGAAATCCTGAAACCGGGCGCGAATCTCAGTATCGATTTCGGGCGTCGATTTGAACCAAAACGGCTGAGCGGTTTCAGCCGCGGCCTCATCAAGCCCGCCGAACCAGTATGCGAACACCGCTTGCGTTACATGCTGCATGCTATTTTCTTCGTTCATAGAGTATACATAGGCATCTGATCTCAGATCTGAAAGTCCTCACGCTTGACCGCCTGCAAAGTTACCACGAGCATGCGCGAATGCTTGATCAACCTATCCATCTTCTGACGGGGTGGTGGCGGATGCCGTTTATCGCACGTGAGTGCCGGAACACATGAGCCGGGCCGCTCTGTCACTGATTTTCGTTGCCTTTGTCGCTGCTGTTATCGCCGCGTCGTATTTGACGCTGCCTTGGCTGGTGGGCTGGGCGGCGCGCAGCTATCTGGCGGACGAGGGATTTCCCGCGGCTAAACTTAACATTGAATCCGTCGGTCTGACGCAGGCGGTGATTGGCGGTGTTGACCTCGGTTCGGACAGCAATATACGCGTGCGGAAAATCAGCATCGACTATTCGCCGGGCCGGCTTGTTCAGGGCATCATTGACGGGTTGAGTATCGACCAGCCGGAATTGCCGCTTTCGGTGAGCGCCGGGGGTGTCGATGCAGGCGTGCTCAACAGGTTCCTCAGCGAAGATCGTACTTCGACCGAGGGAAAGAAAATCCGTGTCCTCGGGCCGGTGGCGGTGTCCGCCGGTTTGCTCAAGGTAACGACGCCGCTAGGTGCTGTGGATGCCGCCGTCGAGGGGCTGGTGCTTGTCACCGACGGGATCGGCACTGATGCCAACATCCAGTTTGCCCTGCAGCATCCTGAAGCGCGGGTCAGTGGGCGCATGCGGGGGATTCTGGACGCTGCGGATCAACTTCAGTTGATCCTCGATATTCAGAATGCGTCGAGCGATGCCCGCCTGGCGTTCGCGGAAATGCAGGGGGCGGTCAATATCAGAGGGCAAATCGCAGGAGCGCTCGTAGGTGGCGGATCGTTGTCGGTGCAGAGCGCACGGATCGACGGTATCGACATCGGCAATGTCGATCTGACAGGGGAGGTCAACGGCAAGGCGGCATCCGTCGATTTTCTTCTCGGCGGCATGGGAACGGGTTTGACCATGCAGCTTCGCGCCCAAACGGAGGATATTTTCGATCCCGAAGCGAAACTGTTGATTTCCGGCGATGCCGCGACCGATGGCCTCAAGGGGCCGTACAAGCTGCCGATTGCCCTTGATGTTGTCGGTGCGCTGAGCTTCAACGTGACGGGTTCAAGGCGGGATATGCAGGTATTGCCCGAACAGTTCTCCATCGGTGCTGTGCGGGCGACAGATGGCGTTTCAGGTGTGATCGATCTGACGCATCTTGGGTTGGCTTCGCCTGGCGGGGTGAACGTGACATTGGACGGCAAGCTTGATCTTGGGATCGATACACAAGGTTGGCGTTTGCGCCCGGTCGCGGGAATGCATTTTGATCTTGGCCTGCCGGATAAAGGGGGCGCGCGGCGGCTTGATCTCACGCTCGGCAATCTCTCTGACATTCCATTTCTGGCGGGTGGGCCGACTGCGGCAGACCCGTTGCGCCTGGGCGCTGTCTTCGACGGCATATATAATAACTGGCTGCCGTTTTCGGGCGATGCCGGCGGCACAGTCTGGCCGGCAACCACGGATGGCGTCGTTTTCGAGGATCTGGCGCTTCGTTTCGATCCTTGGCAGTTGCGCCTGGATGGGCTGGAGGTCGTTACCGATCAGATTGGCGTGCATTTATCCGGACCCTTCCGGGAACTGGAGATGGAAGCCTCGGTCGACGCGCGTTTCGCCGGTAAACTGAAGGACGATATAGCGATTGATGGTGGGCAGGTTTCGTTAGCCGGGAATGTCGGTTTCGGTGCGGATGGTTTCCGCCTGTACCCGGACAGTTGTATCGAGCTTCGCGCGTCCCGTATCGATGCTTTTGCCGCCAGGCTCAGACCGGGACCGATGCTGGTTTGTCCTCGTGGCGGAAATATGCCAATGCTGCATGCGGCATTGGGCGAAGATGGCATCGGGCGAATTGATCTTGCCGCGGTCCTCAAAAGCACAGAGATCACGCTTGAAGGTGCCGGTCCGTATCCGATCAATGGGACGCTGCCGCGGCTCGAAGGCACCGCGAGCTTCGATGCGCGCCGTGGCACCTGGTGGGCGAAGCTCGCCTCAATGGGGGGCGATGTCAGAATAGACGGGCCTGATATCGCCGTTGCCGACATTACGGGAACGCTCAGCCTTGAAGGTAAGGATAGACTGCTCGGCGCACGTGTCGATATCGGCTCGGCGCATCTTGTCGATCATCATCGCCCTATTCGCTTTCTGCCTGTCGGCTTCGAGGGCAAGGGGCAATACCAGCCTTCGGCCGTTACGCTCACCGCAGACGCAGGCTATATGGACGGGCCGAGGGCGAACATCGATGCTCGTTATCGGATGGCGGATAAACGTGGCGCTGTGCAGGTGAATATCCCGGCTTGGGAAATCACACGAAACGGTCGGCAACCGCAGGCGTTATTTCCTGTATTGAAGGGACTGGTCACAGATGTGGCCGGCAAGATTGGCGCCGAGGCCCGGTTCGGCTGGAGCGGTGCGCGAATGACGTCGACGGCGAAAGTTGCGCTTGAGGATATTGCCTTCGGCACGGCACCGGCGGAGATTGCCGGCCTCAATGGTGAAATTGCGTTTGCCGATTTGACCGGTCTCAGAACCGAAGGCCTGCAAACCCTCACGGTCGGTCTGCTGGATGCGGGCTTGCCGCTCACAGGCGGCACGATCGGTTTCGACCTGCCGGGCAATGACGTGCTGCACATCGATCATGCCGTCTGGCCGGTTGCCGGGGGGTCGCTTGAGGTCAAGGGCCTCGACATTCCGTTCAGCAGTCCACCGGATATCATTGTCGCCAATCTTAAGAACATCGATGCCGGGGATCTCGCCCGTAGCATCGCTATCGAAGGACTAGAGGCGGAAGGCAAGCTCGCCGGTAGCATCCCGGTCCGTATCAGCGAAGACGGCCCGGTAATCGACGATGCACGGGTCTGGTCGGACCGGAACGGAGTGCTCAAATTCCGCTCTGCAGTGGCGCTTGAAAGCCTCCATCAGAGTGGTGAAATGGCTGAGCTGTTGTCGCGTGCCCTATCGGATTTCCGCTACAGCGATCTGCAGATGTCGCTGGATGGGCCGCTGTCCGGGGACATCACGGCAAAAGCTAAAATCAATGGCGCAAATCCGGCGCTGTATGACGGCAAGCGGATCGAGTTGAATGTCACCTTGCAAGGAGCCTTGCGGGATTTGCTGCAAAGCGCTAGCGTTATTCAAGACCTTCCGGAAAACATCCGGGACCGTGTGCAGCGTCCTTCCGGAAAGCCGTAGGAGGAGCCAACAGACGGAGAGCGACCGATGTCGTACCGTAAACTTTGTGCTGTACTCGCTACGGTATCAATCACATTTCCGCTTATTGCCTGTGAACCCCGGGTCAAGGTTGAAGCCCCGGACAAGCCCATTGTCATCAATCTCAATGTGAAGATCGAACACGAGGTCCGGGTCCGCGTCGAAAAGGATCTGGATAAGGCTCTATCGAGCAATCCGGCCCTGTTCTAGGAAGTGATCGACATGAACAGATTACATCGAATGATTGCCGTCTTTGCCCTGTTATCGGGGCTTGTCCTTGGGCTTTTTGCCCCGGAACCTGCCGCCGCGCAGTCGCTGACGCTTCAGCAGGCACAAGCGCAGGGTTACGTGGGCGAGAAACTGGATGGTTATATCGGCATCGTGCAGAACGCCCCCGGTGTTGCGCAACTGGTCAATGACGTGAACCTTCAACGCCGTCAGCTTTACCGTGATATCGCCCGCAAGAACAACATCCCACTCAACACCGTTGAGAAACTTGCCGCGGATAAGGCAATCAACAGAGCGCCATCCGGCGAATATGTTCAGGATGCATCGGGAAACTGGATCAGGAAGCCATGAACGATAAAGATGCGTTCCGCTATTGGATGGAGAATGTGCAGGCAGTCGACCTTGGTGACCGCGAGATCATGGACCCGTCACGATCCGGCACGTCGATCGGGGACACACTCCGTAAAGCGGGTGGTGGCCTTGAGTTCGATACGGAACCGGCGCAGTACTATAAGCTTCTCAAAGAAATCTCAGCGATCAGACCCGGCAACTGAACTGTGACTGATTTCCCGTCCAATCCCTGCGATGCGACCTTGGTTGATGTCGCCGCCGCCTTGAAATCCGGCAAGGTATCATCACGCGAGGTTACGGAAGCCTCCATTGCGCGGTTTCATGCGCGCGGCAAACCTTTGAACCTAGTCGCAGGGATGGATGAGGACGCAGCATTAAAACAGGCCGCCGAGGCCGATGCCAATCCGGCGACGACGCCGCTTTGGGGCGTGCCGCTGGCGCACAAGGATATGTTCTACCGGCCGGGGCGGCTTAGCGAATGCGGCTCGGCCATTCGCAAGGGGTTCATGCCGGACGTATTGTCGGGGGCGTTGAGCAGGCTGGATCAGGCCGGCGCGCTTGATATCGCGCGGCTCAATATGGTCGAGTTCGCGCTTGGTGTGACGGGCCATAATGAAATAACCGGGAATGTACGCAATCCCTGGAATCCGGCGCATGTCACCGGCGGTTCGTCGAGCGGGTCCGGCGCGTCCGTTGCCGCACGGGCGACATTCGCAGCGCTTGGGTCGGATACCGGCGGTTCAGTGCGACTTCCGGCTGCGTGTTGCGGCGTCGTCGGTATGAAAGTGACCATGGGCCGCGTCAGTCGCTTCGGTGCCATGCCGTTGTCGCATACGCTCGATACCATTGGACCGCTGACGCGTACAGTGACGGATAACGCTCTGATGCTCTCCGTGATCGCCGGATACGACCAGGACGATGCGTCTTCGGCAGACGTGCCGGTAGCGGATTATCTCGCCGGTATCGAAGACGGCGTCGCCGGTTTGAAGATCGGCTTGCCGAACAGCCACTTCATGGACGGCATGGACGAGGAACCGTCCAGCCGTTTCGCCGACACGGTCGAAGTGTTGAAGAAGGCAGGCACCGAGTTCGTCGACGTCGATCTGCCGGACATCATTCAATATACCAATGCCCTGACAAGTCTGATCACAGCGACCGAGGGTGCGGCCTTGCATCAGCAGTGGATGGAAACGCGCGGGAATGAGTATGGCAAACAGACATTCGCACGGTTCGCGGGTGGTTTTGCAACGCCGGCGACGCGATACGTTCAGGCGCTGAATCTGCGCACCCGGGCGCTGGCGGATTTCAATGAATTGGTATTCGGCAAGGTTGATGTCCTGATGACGCCGATGATGGTCATGGACGTGCCGAGCATTGCCGAAACGGACATGAAGGACGGCCCGAACGCCGCCGCCATGTTGCAGCGGGTCGGGCACTGTTCTCGACCGGTGAATTTCCTGGGTCTGCCGGGGCTCAGCGTGCCGACCGGCTTCACCGCAGCCGGACTGCCGTCATCCGTGCAGTTTATAGGGCGGCCGTTTGACGAAGCAACGCTGTACCGGGTCGGGCGGGCCTATGAACGCGAAACCGAATGGTTTAAAACGGCCCCCGATCCGGGCCAATGGGAAAGCATCGTATGACGCAGCCGTTTATCGACGTTGCCGGCCTGACGAAAAGCTTCGGTCCCAAGCATGTGCTGAAGGGCGTCGACATGAGCGTCACCCAGGGCGAATCCCTGGTGCTGATCGGCACGTCCGGTTCCGGGAAAACATTGCTTCTGAAATGTATCCTCGGGCTGATTCCCATCGATGCCGGTAAGGTCATCGTCGGCGGAGAGGACACGGCACGCTACCGGGGCGCCGCGCGTGATGCTTTCATTGCCCGGACCGGCATGTTGTTTCAACGCTCGGGCCTGTTTGACAGTTTAACAACGTGGGAAAACATCGGCTTTCGGGCTTTGCAGGCCGGCGATACCGAGCGCGCCGAGATCAAGAGCGCCGCCATCGACAAGCTTGTCATGGTTGGGCTGGACCCCGACGTCGCCGATTTGTCGCCGGCGGAACTGTCCGGCGGCATGCAAAAGCGGGTCGGTATCGCCCGCGCCATTTTCGGTGACCCAGAGCTGTTGCTGCTAGATGAGCCGACGGCCGGTCTCGATCCAATCATGTCAAACGTTATCAACGATCTTATTCTCGACCTGGTGCGCCAGATCGGCTGCACGGCAATTTCCATCGACAGCGATATGGCGGGCGCGGGGCGGCTTGGGGATAAGGTCGCAATGCTGCATGAAGGACGCATCATCTGGCATGGCGATGCCGGTAAAATGATGGGCAGCGGCAATGACTATGTGGATCAATTCGTGCACAGCCGTGCCGAAGGCCCCATCGATATGCCGGTTACAGCGCCCTGATGGGGGATCTTCTGGACAAATATCCGCGTGTCCCGCTGGCCTTTGCGCCGACACCGCTGGAGCATCTTGCGAATTTAACGGCGTCCCTCGGCGGGCCCGATATCTGGATCAAGCGCGACGACTGCACGGGCTTTGCGCTGGGCGGCAACAAGGTCCGAAAACTCGAATTTCTGATGGCCGATGCAGTCGCCAAGAAAGCCACGGTCATCGTCACGGCAGGCGGTACGCAGTCCAATCATGTGCGTCAGACAGCGGCCGCTGCAAGTCGGCTCGGCATGGCCTGCCACTGCGTGCTTGAGCGCGTGCGCAGCGACGAACTGTATGAAACCAACGGCAACGCATTGCTGGATCATCTGTTTGGCGTGGTGCCGCGGTTTATCGACAAGGACGCCGACATGGATGCGGCCATGGCGACACTTGCGGATGAACTGACGCAAGCGGGCGAGACGGTGTATGTGGTGCCGGTCGGCGGCTCCAACGCACTGGGGTCGCTCGGCTATGTTGCCTGCGCCTTCGAACTAGCGGCGCAACTCAGGGCGCAGAGTGTCCATCCGGGGCTTATCGTGCATGCCAGCGGCAGCGCCGGAACGCAGGCCGGTTTGCTGGTAGGATTGGCGCTGGCCGGGTTGGAAATTCCGGTTCTTGGCATGTGTGTCAGCCGTGCGGCTGCGGCGCAGAAAGCAAAGGTCGCCGCCCTTGTTGCGGATGTCTGCAGCTTTATCGACAGACCGGACCTTGCCGATGTCATTGACGTCAACTGTGACGGGGCTTATGTCGGGCCGGGCTATGGTGCCGAGACGCCGGAAATGGCGGATGCCGTCCGCCTGCTGGCCCAATCGGAAGGGATTTTTCTCGATCCGGTCTATACCGGAAAGGCAATGGCCGGGCTGATCGATTATGCACGGTCGGGAAAGCTCGACAGCGCGGGTGCCGTGGTGTTTTTGCACACCGGCGGCACGCCGGCGCTGTTCGTCTATCCGGAAATCGCGGACGCCTGAAGCGGCGTTACTTTACCGAGGAAAATGCCGTCGGCTTCAGGATGTGGTTGGAGATTCCTGTGAGGATAGGCCCGTCCTTCTCGCTTGCAGCACGCGCAGCAATCCATTCAGGATCGGTCATAAAGGCGTTCCATTTTTCTTCGCGCTCGGCCAGCGATTCCCATGCCAGCATGTAGTAAAGATCGTGATTGTTGTCGCCGATTTCGGGGACCCAGAATCCGGCCTGACGGATGCCATGCTGTTCCCATTTGGCCAACGTCGTTTCCTCGAAGCGGTTCAGAAGCGCAGGCATGCGGCCCGGTGCGCAATGATAGATGCGAAGCTCGTATAGCATATTGGTGTCTCCCCCTGGATGTGGATGGGCGTTTGCCCCGGTTCGTCATGTTGGTGGCATTGGCGTGGAAATCAAGCGCCCCCTAATGGATGCCTTCAGGAGAGCCCCATCAGTGCGCGGGCAAAAGCGCGAGCCTCAAACGGGCGCAGATCGTCGATCCCCTCGCCGACGCCGACCGCATGTACGGGGAGGGTAAATTTCTCGGCCAGACCGATCACGACGCCGCCCTTGGCCGATCCGTCGAGTTTGGTCATCACCAGCCCAGAAACATCGACCATGTCCTTGAAGGTCTCGACCTGGCTGTGCGCGTTCTGGCCGATGGTGCTGTCCATGACTAGAAGGGTGGTGTGCGGCGCCGTTTCGTCGATTTTCTTGATGACGCGAATGATCTTTTCAAGCTCCGCCATCAGATCCTTGCGGTTCTGCAGACGGCCTGCCGTATCGATCAAAACGACCTCGATATTGTCCGCCTTGGCTTGTTCCAGTGCGCCATAGGCAAGACCGGCGGCATCGGCGCCGTGATTGCCGGAAATGACGGGGCAGCCGGAACGTTCGCCCCAGATCTGGAGTTGCTCGACGGCGGCGGCGCGGAAGGTATCCCCGGCGACCAGCATCACCGACTTGCCTTCGGCCTTGAAGCGATTGGCGAGCTTGCCGATGGTCGTGGTCTTGCCCGAGCCGTTGACGCCGCAGACCAGTATGACGTGCGGTCGGTGCTGGGTATTTATTTCAAGCGGCCGGGCGACGGGATCCAGGATTGCCGACATTTCCTCGGCCAGCGCTTCGCGGACTTCTTCGTCGGTGACGTCCTTGTCGAATTTCGATTTTGCCAGGGCATTGACCAGCTTGGCCGACGTGGTAACGCCGATATCCGCGGTGATCAGTGCTTCTTCCAACTCGTCGAGTGCGGCCTGGTCCAGTTTCCGGGCGCGGAAGATGGACGTGATCGAACCGGCGATTTTGTCGGATGATTTGCCGAGGCCCCGGCGCAGTCTGCCGAGCCAGCCTGTCTGTTCGCCGTCGCTCATGACAGACGCTGTACCTGAAGCGCGTTCTCGTGCACGCCGGTAACCCGCCCTGAGACGATCTCGCCGGGTTGTGCGCCGTCGATAATCGCGGCTGCGACGTAATGTTGCGTGTGGCCGCGGCCGTCCTTTTCAACAAGAACCTGCGCTTCCTGGCCGATCTGCATCTTCAGGAATTCGGCCAACTGCGTCTCTCCCACGCGGCGCAGTTGCTCGGCGCGGGCCTTGCGTTCGCCGGTTGGCACTGCTGGCATTTTTGCCGCCGGTGTGCCGTCGCGCTCCGAATAGGGAAACACATGCAGGTGTGTCAGCCCCATGTCCTGAACCGCACAGAGCGTGTTATCGAACATGGTTTCGGTCTCGGTCGGGAAGCCGGCGATAAAATCGCCGCCCAACACGACATCGGTACGGGCTTTGCGCGCCCGCTCGGCAATGCGCAGGGCATCGTCACGGGAATGCCGGCGCTTCATGCGTTTCAGCACCATGTCGTCCATCGCCTGCAAACTCAGGTGCAGATGCGGCATCAGACGGGGGTCGGACGCCAGCACATCGAACAGTGTATCATCCATGGCGGCGGGATCGAGCGAGCTGAGCCGCAGGCGTTCCAGTTCGGGCACCTGTACCAGTAGCCTCTTGACGATTTCGCCGAGGCGCGGCTGTCCCGGCAGGTCGCTTCCATACGAGCAGATGTCGACGCCGGTCAGGACAATTTCGCGGAAGCCTTCGCGCACCAGCGTCCGCGTCTGCTCGACGATGGCCCCCAGCGGCACTGAGCGGTTGTTGCCGCGTGCAAACGGGATGATGCAGAACGTGCAGCGGTGATCGCAGCCCTGTTGAATCTGCACGAAGGCGCGCGCACGTCCATCGAAGCCCTTGACGAGATGCGAAGCCGTTTCGCGTACCGTCATGATGTCGGCGACACGGACTTCGGGATGGCCGTTCAGGCCGGCAAACGTCTCGGCCTTCATCTTTTCCTCGTTGCCGATCACGTGGGCGACCTCGGGCATCGCGGCGAACCCGGCAGGATCAAGCTGGGCGGCACAACCGGTGACGATGATCTTCTTGCCGGGATTCTTGCGATAGGCACGGCGGATGGTTTGCCGCGCCTGGCGTTCGGCCTCGGCGGTGACGGCACAGGTGTTGACGATTATGGCATCGTCCAGATGCGCGCGCCCGGCATGATCGCGGATCACTTCGCTTTCGAATGCATTCAGGCGGCAGCCCATGCTGATGACTTCGGCGCCGCTCATAAGGCATCTCCCAGCAATTCGGCCGAGATCACGCCCTGGAAGCTGGTTGCAAACGGCCCGGTCTGTGTAACGCGGCCTTCGGCGGTGTGCTCGACAACGAGCGTGCCGCCCAGAAGCTCGACCTCGACACGCGGCCCGGTCAGGCCGCGCCGGTGCGCGTTGACGCCGGTGGCACACGCGCTCGATCCGCTGGCCAGTGTCATGCCGGCGCCGCGCTCCCAGACCCGGACGCGGATCTTGCTTTCCGACAGAACCTGTACGACCTGCACGTTCGTGCGTTCGGGAAACAGCGGATCGCTCTCAATCAGGGGGCCGAGCTTTTGCAGATCGACAGCATCCACATCGTCGACGAAAAAGCTGGTGTGCGGGTTGCCGACGTTGACGCAGGCCGGATCGTTGAGCGGGCCCTGCGTCAGGTCCACATGCAGGGTGTCCATCTCGCGCGCCAGCGGTATGTCGCCCCAGTCCGTGTTGACCGGCCCCATGTCGACGGTGACAAGGCCGCCGTCGGCGCGCCAGGTCTGCAGATTGCCGGCCAGCGTCTCGATGATGGCTTTGTCCGTCCCCATCTCATTCATCAACTGATCGGCGATGCAGCGGGTCGCATTGCCGCATGCACCGACCTCGCCGCCGTCATGATTGCGGATACGCATGAAGACGTCGGCATCGGCGTTGCTGGCGGGTTCCAGCACGATGAACTGGTCGCAGCCGACGCCGGTGTGACGGTCGGCAATTCGTTTTGCCTGGGCATCATTGAACGATACGGCACGCGCACGCGCGTCGATAACGACAAAGTCGTTCCCGAGACCGTGCATCTTCGTAAATGGCAATTCCGTGTTCATGGTTGTGCTCAAGCTTGTGTTCAGGGCCTTACATAGGTCCGACAGGCCCCTGAAGTCCATAGCGAAGGTGATTTTGGTTATTCGCTGCTTTGTCCGGCACGCAGGAAATGCTGCATGTGAAATGCGGCCTGTGCCGGTTGATATATGTACTCCCGCCCCACCGGGCAGGCGCGGCGCGCCAGGCAGGCGTTCTCAAGGCATGACCGCCCGGCTTCACTGGCTATATGGTCCCGGCAAGCTGCGACATCGTACTGGCCGGGGCGAAAGGCGGATACCGGGCAGGTTTTCAGGCATGGCTGGTCAGCGCAGGTTGTGCAGGGGGACGGTGTGTGCGCGACATCCGGTATATCCAGTCTCTCCTTGAACAGGAATGCGGCGCGATAGGCATGCCACATGCCGTAAACGGGATGGATCAATGGACCGATCGGCGATTGCGCGACGTCGTCGGCCATCATTGCCCAGCGTTGAAAGGGATAATGCGGGGGACCTTCGAACGGATAGATCGCCAAGGCATCAAAGCTATTGGCAACCTGTACGAGTATTTGTTTTGTCCATGTGTCTAATGGGTTGGGGTCTTCCGGTATATTCGCGGAAAAGCTGCGCCACATATCAGGTCCTTTGTTGCCGATCAGGATCAATGTGGCCATATTGGACGGAATAGATTCGCGGGCTTCGGCATGAAGGGCACCTCGGGTAGAAAGACCGAATGGCCGGAGGATATCGTCGAGTTGCTCGATAATCATCGTTGAAACGTGCAATGAAGCCTAGCAATGGTCAACATAAGTCAAAGGGTCGCTCGAGTTAACGGATCATAAGGTTCTTCTAATATAGCTTCGCTTTAGTTGACCAATATCGCGATTATTTCTCCAAGCCATGACGGCCAGTAAACGGGGTCTGGAATCCTTGCAGGATATCAAATTTAAAATACTCGATTTAAACGATCATTCTTTTATAGATTTACGCAAAACGTGTAATTACTGGTCGATGAAAAAGTCCGAGTCGGGTGGTATTGCGCCGTCATGGTCGGAATTCAATATGCTTGAATTACCCCCTGAACTGCTGCCCAGAATCTGTGTTGTCGATGTTCAGCACGAGCCGCTTAATTTCATATACAGATACTGGGGGACGGCGATCACAAACCTGCATCATTACGATCTCTCCGGTAAATCCGTTATGGATTTGACGCCGCCGGAATACGCACAGTGTATTTGGGATCAGTACAACAAGGTTTTTTCATCGAAGCAGCCGCATACTTTCCTTACCGAAGTGCCGCTGGCCGAAGGCTATAGTACGTTTTATATTGCCTTGCGGCTGCCTTTGTCATCGAACGGAAAGACAATAGACAAGATTCTGTCAGCCGAAGAATACGGTAAAGAGCGGGATCAGCTCAGAATCCTGTTCTCCGAGCTTTGACGAAAGCGATACCGGGTGGCTGCCGGAACGCTTGACTTCCGTGCCGCCTGCACATATTTTGCCGCCGTTTTCAGGGTCATTCCAAACCCACGCCTTGAGGGGCGCCGCCAATCCGCGAGTTTCGCGCACTGGCGCGTAACCTGTTGTGGGCTTTTGGCCGATCCGCAAGTTATGGAATTTTGCGATGTTTGACGGACTGCAAAGCAAGCTTGGCGACATATTCGACGGCCTCAAAAAACGGGGCGCGTTGAAGGAAGCCGACGTTGATGCCGCACTGCGTGACATTCGTGTCGCGCTGCTCGAAGCCGACGTCGCGCTTTCCGTCGTCAAGACGTTCATCGACGGTGTCCGTGAAAAGGCCGTCGGGCAGGAAGTTCTGCGCTCGGTGCAGCCGGGTCAACAAGTCGTCAAAATTGTCAACGACCATATGGTCGAGATGCTGGGCGGCACCGTTCCGGAAGCACTCAGGATCGATGTCAGCCCGCCGGCCTGTATTCTTATGGTTGGTTTGCAGGGCTCGGGTAAAACGACCACGTCGGCGAAGATCGGCCTCAGGCTGACCAACCGTGACAAAAAGAAAGTCCTGATGGCGTCGTTGGATATCTACCGCCCGGCGGCGCAACAGCAATTGCAGCAATTGGGTCAGCAGACCGACGTCACCGTGTTGTCACCGATCTTTGGTGAGCAACCGGTCGCCATTGCCAAGCGGGCAATGCATACCGGGCGTACCGAAGGTTACGACGTCGTCATTCTCGATACCGCGGGCCGCCTGCATATCGATCAGGAATTGATGCGCGAAGTAAGCCAGGTCCGTGATGTGGCCAAGCCGGCGGAAACGCTTTTGGTCGTTGATGCGATGACCGGTCAGGACGCAGTCAATCTGGCCAGCGAATTCGACGAGAAAGTCGGCATTTCCGGTATCGTGCTGACCCGTGTCGACGGCGATGCACGCGGTGGCGCAGCGCTGTCGATGCGTGCCGTGACCGGCAAGCCGATCAAGCTGCTGGGTACCGGCGAAAAAATGGATGCGCTCGATGCCTTTGATGCGAACCGTGTCGCGGGCTCGATCCTCGGGATGGGCGATGTTGTCGGCCTGGTCGAGAAAGCACAGCAGGTCGTTGAGGAAGAAGAGGCCGAGAAGCTCGCCAAGAAGATGATGAAAGGCGAGTTCACGCTGGAAGACATGGTCGATCAGTTCCGCAAGATCCGCCAGATGGGCAGTCTCGACGGTATTCTCGGTATGTTGCCGGGGGCGGCCAAGGCTAAGCAGCAGATGGCAGCCGCCAACGTCGACGACAAGATGCTGGCGCACCAGGAAGCAATCATTCTGGCGATGACGCCGAAGGAACGCCGCAATCCGAAAATTCTCAACGGATCACGCCGCCGGCGCATTGCCACCGGTTCCGGCACCACGGTGCAGGAAGTGAACCGCGTGCTGAAGCAGCACAAGCAGATGTCACAGATGATGAAGAAGGTCGGCAAGATGGGGAAGGCGGGCATGATGCGCGGCTTGCCCGGCGGCGGCTTTCCTCCGATGGGGGGCGGACTGCCCCCCGGCATGAGATAACGCCGAGGCTCCCGATGGGGTTTCGCCGTTGAAACGATAACCGAAACTTTTAACAGACGATTTGAACGACTACTGAGAAGGACAAAACAGCACATGTCATTGAAAATTCGACTTTCCCGCGGCGGGGCAAAAAAGCGCCCTTACTACCGCATCGTTGTCGCCGATTCCCGCCGTGCGCGTGACGGCCGCTTCATCGAGCGTATCGGCTCCTACAACCCGATGCTGGCCAAGGACCATCCGGACCGGATCAAGCTGGATCAGGACCGCGCAAAGTACTGGCTCGGTGTCGGCGCCACGCCGTCGGACCGTGTTGCCCGCTTTCTGGCCGTGCTGGACATGGGCGAGCGCCCGGTAATCCACGAGCAGACCAAAAAGCATCTGCCGAAAGCCAAAGCGCAAGAACGTATGGCCGAAGCCGAAGCCAAGAAAGCTGCTGCCGCTGAAGCTGCCGCTGCCGCCGAAGCGCCGACGGAAGCTGAAGTCGCCGCCGAGGAAGCGCCGGCTGAAGAAGCTGCCGCCGAAGAAGCCCCGGCTGAAGAAGCTGCGGCTGAGGAAGCCCCGGCTGAAGAAGCCGCTGCTGAGGAAGCCCCGGCTGAAGAAGAGAAGAAAGAGGAGGCCTGATCGCAGATCCGGTCCATGTCGTCCGCCATGCACCAGCGCCTGGAAAATCCCGTCCGCCTCGGCATCATCGTCGGGGTCAGGGGCATCAAAGGCGAAGTTCGTATCAAGAGCTTCACCGATGATCCGGCCGCAATCGGCGCATACAGCCCGCTCTACGATAAAACGGGCGAACGGCGGTTCGATCTTAAGGTCACGGGCACACAAAAGGGTGTTGTTCTGGCCAGGGTCGACGGGATCAACGACCGCACGGCAGCGGAAGCGCTCAAACGAACGGAACTGTTCATCGAGCGAGATCAACTGCCGGCGCCTGACGAGGACGAGTTTTATCACTCGGACATGGAAGGGCTGAAAGCGGTCAGTGTTTCTGGCGATGTGATCGGAAAGGTGATCGGTGTTTTCGATTTCGGTGCCGGTCCGGTGGTTGAGATTTCCGGCAATGTCATGGTCCCGTTTACACGGGCAGCCGTGCCGGAAGTGGACATCGAAGGCGGCAAGATGGTGATCGATCCCCCGGATGGATTGTTTGATCCGCCGGGCAAGGAAGAAGAAAGCGTAGAGGACGAAACGACGTGAACGACCAACAGGCAGATAAGATGTGGCGCGCCCGCGTGCTGACCATCTTCCCGGACATGTTTCCGGGGCCGCTCGGCGTGTCCCTGACAGGGCAGGCGCTGAACCGGGGTCTGTGGTCGCTGGACGCGGTTGATATCCGAAGCTTTGCCGAGGACAAGCACGCCAGCGTCGATGACGTGCCGTTCGGGGGTGGACCGGGAATGGTGATGCGGGCCGATGTGCTTGGCCGCGCCATCGAGGCCGCCCGGCAGGGACATGAAGACCTTGCGCTCGTCTATCTGACGCCGAGGGGCCGGCCGCTGACTCAGGAACGGGTTCGCGCGCTTGCCGAAGGTCCGGGCCTGATCGCCGTTGCCGGGCGCTTTGAAGGGTTCGATGCGCGCATCATGGACGCCTATCCGGGCGAGGAAGTCTCGCTCGGTGATTTTGTCCTGTCCGGCGGTGAGTTGCCGGCGATGACCCTGATTGACGCCTGCGTCCGGCTGCTGCCGGGTGTCATCGGCGCCGAGGAATCTCTTCACGAGGAAAGTTTCGAGACCGGCTTGCTGGAATATCCGCACTACACTCGTCCGCGCGATTGGCGCGGTCTGGGTGTCCCGGACGTCCTGCTGTCCGGTCATCATGAGAATGTTCGCGCCTGGCGTCATGCCCAGGCCGAGGAAATCACGCGCGAGCGGCGTCCCGACTTGTGGGAACGCTACGAGCGCGGCAATATTTAAGCCAAGAAGGAAACCAAACTATGAATATCATTGAACAACTCGAGAAGGAGCAGCAGGACCGTCTTGCCGCCGACCGTAAGGTCCCGGCATTCGCCCCCGGCGATACGCTCCGCGTCAACGTGAAGGTCGTCGAAGGCACGCGCGAGCGTGTACAGGCGTTCGAAGGGGTCTGCATCGCGCGTAACGGCAGCGGCCTCAACGAATCGTTCACGGTCCGCAAGATTTCGTACGGCGAAGGTGTGGAGCGGGTATTCCCGGTCTATTCGCCCAGCATCGACAGCATTGATGTCGTGCGCCGTGGTGACGTGCGCCGCGCCAAGCTTTACTATCTGCGCGGTCGTCAGGGTAAATCGGCACGTATCGCCGAGAAAACCGACGGTTTCTCCGCCAAGCTGACCGCCGAAGAAAAGCGGATCGCCAAGGAAGAGAAAAGCGCACGTGACGCCCTGGCCCGTGAAGCGAAAAAAGCCAAGGACGAAGCCGCAGCAGCACCTGCAACCAGCGACGAATAAGAAACCGGGGCCTAAAGGTCCCTGACACCTTTGCCGCCGGGGTCTCCCGGCGGCGGCAGAACCGATGTGGAGGAAGCAATGGCGCAGCCGAGAACGCTGTTTGACAAGATTTGGGATAGTCACCTGGTCAACGTCCAGGACGACGGCACCTGCCTTTTATATATCGACAGGCACCTGACTCACGAGGTCACCAGCCCGCAGGCGTTCGAAGGCCTTCGCGCGACCGGCCGCAAGGTCCGCCGTCCGGACCTGACGCTGGCGGTTCCCGATCATAACGTGTCGACGACGGAACGCGGCGGCTACATTGCGGACGAGGAAAGCCGCATCCAGATCGAAACCCTGCAGAAAAACTGCAAGGAATTCGGTGTGCCGCTGTTCGACGTAACAGATGTTCGTCAGGGCATCGTCCACATCATCGGTCCGGAACAGGGCTTTACCCTGCCCGGCACCACGGTCGTCTGCGGCGACAGCCATACCGCGACGCACGGCGCTTTCGGCGCGCTGGCGTTCGGGATCGGGACATCGGAAGTCGAGCACGTGCTGGCGACGCAGACGCTTTTGCAAAGCCCGCTGAAAAACATGCGCATCACCGTTACCGGCGCGCTGCCCGAAGGTTGCACGGCGAAGGATCTGGTGTTGGCGATCATCGGCAAGATCGGTACCGCCGGCGGAACGGGTTACGTGATCGAATACGCCGGTCAGGCCATTCGCGACCTGTCGATGGAAGGCCGCATGACGGTCTGCAACATGACCATCGAAGGCGGCGCGCGTGCCGGTCTGGTGGCTCCCGACGAAACCACGTTCGAATACCTCAAGGGCCGTCCGATGTCGCCGAAAGGCGCCGCCTGGGAAGCTGCCGTCTCTTACTGGAAGACGCTGCCCAGCGACGAAGGCGCCGTCTACGACAAGGAAGTCGAACTGGACGTTTCGGAAATCGTGCCGCAGGTTACCTGGGGCACCAGCCCGGAAGACGTCGCGCCGATCACCGGCACCGTGCCGCGTCCGGAAGATTTCGAAAATCCGGCGAAACAGGAATCCGCCAAGCTGGCGCTTGAATACATGGGTCTCGAAGGCGGCATGAAGATCACCGACATCAAGGTCGACAAGGTCTTCGTCGGTTCCTGCACCAACGGCCGGATCGAAGACATCCGTGCCGCCGCCGCCATTTCCAAGGGCCGCAAGGTCGCCGATGGCGTCACCGCGCTGATGGTACCGGGCTCGGGGTTGGTTAAGGATCAGGCCGAGGAAGAAGGTCTCGACAAGATTCTCATCGAAGCCGGTTGGGAATGGCGTGAGCCGGGGTGCTCCATGTGTCTGGCGATGAACGCCGACAAACTGGAGCCGGGCGAGCGTTGCGCGTCGACGTCGAACCGCAACTTCAAGGGCCGTCAGGGCCCGAAAGGCCGCACTCATCTGGTAAGCCCGGCGATGGCCGCCGCTGCCGCGATCACCGGTCATCTGACCGACGTTCGCGAGTTGGACTGATTAGGGAAGAGGATAACGAAAATGGACAAGTTCGATAAACTGACCAGCGTTGCCGCGCCGATGGACATGATCAACATCGACACCGACATGGTGATCCCGAAGCAGTTCCTGAAGACCATCAAGCGCAGTGGTCTCGGCAAGCATCTGTTCCACGAAATGCGTTACGACGACGATGGTAACGAGGTCGAGGATTTCGTCCTTAACCAGCCGGCGTACCGCAAGGCGCAGATCCTGGTAGCCGATGAGAACTTCGGCTGCGGGTCGTCACGCGAACACGCGCCGTGGGCGATCCTGGATTTCGGCATCAAGTGCGTCATCGCGCCGAGCTTTGCCGATATCTTCTATAACAACTGCTTCAAGAACGGCATCCTGCCGATCAAGCTGCCCAAGGAAGATTGGGAAAAGGTCATGGACGACGCCAAGCGCGGCGCCAACGCGACCCTCACCGTCGATCTGGAAAACCAGGTCATCACCGGGCCTGATGGTGGCGAGGTTCATTTCGAAATTGATCCGTTCAAGAAGAAATGCCTGCTCGAAGGCCTCGACGATGTCGGTCTGACCATGCAGAACGGCGACAAGATAGATACCTATGAAAAAGAAAAAGAAACCAGTCAGGCATGGCTCAACAGCGCCATGACCGCTGCCGAGTAATTATCCCCCGCAAAAGTGGGGACTCCGTTCTGAACGACGTGCCGGGTGCCATCGGTTCCCGCGTGCGCGGGAATGACAGGTAAAGTTAAAGAGGGAAGAGGAAACAAAATGGCCGCCAACAAGAAACTGCTGATGCTGCCCGGCGACGGGATCGGTCCCGAGGTGATGGGTGAGGTGAAGCGCGTCGTCGACTGGATGGACAAGCGCCGTCACGTCTCGTTCGACATCGAGGACGATCTGGTTGGTGGCGCCGCCTACGATGTGCATAAATCCGCGCTCGCCGACGCCACCATGGACAAAGCCATGAATGTCGATGCCGTGATGCTGGGCGCCGTCGGCGGTCCGAAATGGGACAACGTCGAACGCGATGCGCGCCCTGAAGCGGGCCTGCTGCGCCTTAGAAAAGAAATGGACCTGTTCGCCAACCTGCGTCCCGCGACCTGCATGCCGGCACTGGCCGATGCGTCGTCGCTGAAGAACGAACTGGTCGCCGGTCTCGACATCATGATCGTCCGCGAACTGACGGCCGGCACCTACTTCGGCCAGCCCAAGGGCATGCAGACCTATGAAGGCGTCGAGCGTTGCGTCGATACCACCGCGTATACGCATGACGAGGTTGAGCGCGTGGTGCGCGCCGCCTTCGACCTGGCCATGAAGCGCGGCAAAAAGCTGCACTCGGTCGAAAAAGCCAACGTCATGGAAACCGGTGTGTTCTGGCGCAAGATCGCGACCGAGGTCGGCAAGGACTATCCGGGCGTGGAGCTTGAGCACATGTACGCCGACAACTGCGCCATGCAGCTCGTGCGCGCCCCGAAGCAGTTCGATGTCATCGTTACCGACAACCTGTTCGGCGATGTGCTCAGCGATTGCGCGGCGATGCTGACCGGTTCGCTCGGCATGCTGCCGTCGGCATCGCTCGGTGCCGCCGATGAAAGCGGTCGCCGCAAGGCGCTGTACGAACCGGTCCACGGCTCCGCACCCGACATCGCCGGCGAAAGCAAGGCCAACCCGCTGGCGACGGTGCTGTCGTTCGCGATGTGCCTGCGCTATTCGTTCGACATGGGCGAGGACGCGGACATGGTCGAGAAGGCCTGCGCCAATGTGCTCGATCAGGGGTATCGCACCGGCGACATCATGCAGGACGGCAAGACCCTGGTCTCGACGCAGCAGATGGGCGAAAAAATCTGCGATGAGCTGGACAAGCTGGCGGCTTAAATATTTCTGTAACTCTCCAGAATATGAACCGGGGCCGATATGCCCCGGTTTTTCTTTGCGTGTTTTGTGCAGTCCGAAACGGACGTATAATCTCCACATACTCTGGATAGGAACGATTTCGATGCTGTTGCGTCTTTTGTTCGGTATGCTGTGCGTTGCGCTGGTGTGCATGAGCACGTCAGCTCAGGCCGCCGACCGCCCCATGCCTGACATGATCGACCCGGCCAAGCGCTATATGTTCTATCTGCACGGCTTGTACGTGGAGCGGCAGGGTCCCTATGAGGCCTATCACTATTACGACATTCTAGATGAGTTGGAGTCCCGGGGCTTTGTCGTCATCGGCGAGGCCCGGAAGCACGCCAACGCCGGGCGCTACGCCAAAGGTCTGGCGCAGCAGGTGCAGACCCTGCTGAGTGCCGGCGTGCCGTCGTATCAGATTACCGTTGCCGGACATTCCAAGGGCGGCATGATCACGCTTTTGACGTCAGCCCTGCTGGGTGAGCCCGGCATCAACTATGCGGTGCTCGCGGGCTGCGGCAAGGCAGGGTCGGAACATCGTCGCGGGCTCAAGAGGTTCATTAAGACCGACGCCGAAGATGTTGAAGGCACGTTTTTGATTGCCTGGGCTGAAGATGACACCGTTGCCGGCGATTGCGATGACGCCATGAAAGTGGGCAAGGCGGTTTACAGGAACAAGGTGCTGCCGGCCGGCCACGGCGGCCACAAATTGTTCTATGCGCCCGACCCGTTGTGGCTGGACGAACTTGCCGGTTTTGCTCAGGGTGGTTGAAGCTTCAGAACACCAACGCAAAAATCAATGGGATCAGAATCGCCGTGGCAAGACCGTTGAGCCCCATGGCGAGACCGGCGAATGCCCCGGCGACGGCGTTAACCTGTAACGCACGCGACGTGCCGATGCCGTGCGCGGCAACCCCCATGGCGAGTCCGCGTGCGCGCCAGTCCTTGATCCTTGCAAGGTTCAGCACCAGTGGCCCCAGCACGGCGCCGGTAATCCCGGTCAGAATGACCAGCACTGCCGTCAGCGACGGCAGGCCGCCCAGCTGCTCGGCAATGCCCATGGCGATCGGTGCGGTTACGGATTTCGGCGCGATGGAGAGCAGCGTTTCCATGCTGGCACCGCCGATCCAGGCGAAACCGTAAGCGCAGCCCGCGGCGGTGCCCGAGCCGATCAGCACGCCGGCCAATAAGGCCGCACCGGATTTTTTCAGGGTTTCCAGTTGCTGATACAGCGGCACCGCCAGCGCCACCGTTGCCGGGCCGAGCAGGAAATGAACGAACTGCGCACCCTCGAAATAGTCACGGTAGGGAATATCTGTCGCCCACAGCAGCGCCGCGATCAGGGCGATGGCGATGGGCACCGGGTTCAAAAGTGGATGGCGGCCGCTTTTTTCATACAGCCAATCCCCGGCGACGTAGGCACACAATGTCAGGGTCAGCCCGGTCAGCGGTTTCTGCGCCAGATAGACCCAGATCTCGGCGAGGTCGGGGGCGGTCATACCTTGTCCTCCGGGCGCAACGTGGCACGGCCGAGACGCTCCATGACCAGCGCCGTAATGACGATGGCGATCAGGGTGCCCGGTACGATGGCCAGAAACACCGGCCACCATTCGTCGGCCAGCCTGGGCACATGAAGCATCACGCCGACCCCGGCGGGCACGAACAGCAGAGCCAGATGCTTGAGCAGTCCGCCTGCGGTATCGTTCAAACCCTGCGGCAGGCCGCGGCGGACCAGGAGCCCGGCAAACAGGATTGCCATGCCGATCACCGGCCCCGGCACCGGGATTCCCGTGGCGACATTGACGGTTTCGCCGATCAATTGGCAGATCAGGATCAGAGCAAGAAATCGGATGATCATAAGCAATCCTTATTGCCGGATTAGAGTATGCTACTTGCGTAATTCATTACTTCGCGTTATGTTCCGCGCGATTTCGGCCGGTAGCAACAGGCGATTATGCATTGCATGTCCGGCGGAACGAGGAATTTTAAATGCTGTTTGCGAAGACCACCACGAAGAAGACCAAAACCCTGCACTAGCGGGCGGTTTTTTCGTGTTTTGATGAAACGGCCCGCTGAAACGCTCGCGGGCCGAAGTCTTATGTGGACGGCACCCAAGAGATTGTTGGCGGGGTAAACGAAGACCCCAAAGGAGAAAACGAGATGGGTTACAAAGTTGCAGTTGTCGGTGCCACCGGAAATGTCGGCCGCGCCTTACTGGAGATCATGGCGGAACGCCGTTTCCCGGCGGACGAGGTTGTGGCGCTTGCGTCATCGCGTTCGGTTGGAACGGAGATCAGCTACGGCGAGGACGATGTCCTCAAATGTCAGGACCTTGCCAAGTTCGACTTCAAGGGCACGGACATCGTGCTGTCGTCGCCGGGGGCATCGGTATCTGCTGAATACAGCCCGAAAGCCGCCGCCGCCGGTGCTGTCGTTATCGACAATACGTCGTATTGGCGCATGGACCCAGATGTGCCGCTGGTCGTGCCTGAAGTGAACCCTGAGGCCATCGCCGGTTATGTCCGCAAGGGCATTATCGCCAACCCGAACTGCTCGACGATCCAGATGGTAACGGCGATGAAGCCGCTGCACGATCTGGCGCATATCACGCGTTGCGTAGTGTCGACCTATCAGTCGGTTTCGGGCGCCGGCAAGGCTGGGATGGATGAACTGTTCAACCAGACCAAGGGCATCTACACGAACCAGCCGGCTGAACAGCACCGCCAGAAATTCACCAAGCAGATCGCCTTTAACTGCATTCCGCATATCGACAAGTTCATGGATGACGGGTCGACTAAGGAAGAGTGGAAGATGGTGGTCGAGACCAAGAAAATTCTCGATCCCTCCATCCGTGTGCATGCGACCTGCGTTCGTGTGCCGTCGTTTATCGGTCATGGTGAAGCCGTGAATCTGGAATTCGATAGCCCGATCGACGAGGCCGAAGCGCGTCGCGCCCTGCAATCCGCGCCGGGCGTGACGGTATTCGACGAGCGTGTCGACGGCGGTTATGTGACGCCGCAGGAATGTGCCGGCGAGGACGATGTTTACGTCAGCCGTATCCGCATGGACCCGACGATCGATAACGGGCTTTCCATGTGGGTTGTTTCCGACAACCTGCGCAAGGGTGCGGCACTCAACACGGTACAGATCGCAGAGACCCTGGTCGGCCACTATATGGAAGACGCCGCGTAAGTTTTTATTGCAGGGTATATCGAAGCGGAAAACGCCTGTCGCTGATTGCGGCGGGCGTTTTTGCTGTGCGGTCAGTTTTCTTCAGGCTCGCTATCCGGGGTCTTGTCGGGCACATCGTCGTCCGGATTGAAGGTCTTGTTGATTTCATCTTGCTGCATGTCGCGTTTTTTTTCGACCGCCTGTGCTTCTGCATCCGGTGGAGGCCCTTTCCCGCGGCGGTCATCGCCGTCATATGCAGTATGGTGTCGACGGCGGTCGGGGCCGAAATACTCACCGACGCGGACAAAGCGCCGGGGGCGTTCGATGACGGCTTCGATGCGGCTGAAAAGGGCCTTCGGCGACACCGGCTTAACGACGTATTCGGTCACTCCGGCGTCGCGCGCTTTGAAAACATGATCCTTGTCGCGGTACGAAGTGACCATGATGATGGGCACGAAGGCATTCGGCGTTTCCGGGCTTCTGCGGACCAGTTTTGTCATTTTTAACCCGTTGCCCGGCGACATTTCCCAATCAAGTATGATTAGGTCGATCTTATTGTGTTTGTAAAATGTCCAGGCAGAGTCGGCATTTGAAAACACCTGGATATCCATACACCCAAGCACCCGGATCATTTGCCGCAGCATATTTGCGGTAAATTTCTGATCGTCGACAATCATCACGGATACATCGTGAAGATAGTCCGAAGAGTTCAAGTCGTTCAATTCAGACACTGTCGCGCCCTCCGTTCCCGCATATGCTTTCATTTTGTCACTTCGTGATCAAGCGATCGCGAAAGCAGACATTACAGGTGCCCAGAACAGAGAAAGCATCGCTCAGACGGTCGTTGAGCATACGTGAACACCAGGTTCAGTCGGCGTCGGTCCGGGAATCATCATTCGGATTGAAAGCCCGATTGATTTCATCCTGCTCCATGTCACGTTTCTTTTCCGTTCCGCCTGGCGTGGCATCCGGTTTTGCCTTGGGTTTTGCGTCATGCCCGCGACGGTCTTCTCCATCGAATTCCTTATTGTGGCGGCGGCGGTCGGGGCCGAAGAATTCGCCGACACGAACAAAACGGCGCGGCCGTTCGATAACGGCTTCAATCCGGCTGAAAAGGCCTTTTGGGGAAACCGGTTTGACGACGTATTCGGTAACGCCTGTGTCGCGCGCCTTGAATACATGCTCCCGTTCACGGTAGGCGGTGACCATGATGATGGGAACGAAGGGGTTTGGGGTTTCTTCGCTCTTGCGGATTAACTGGGTCAGTTTGATCCCGTTTATCGGTGCCATCTGCCAGTCCGTGATGACCAGATCGACGGAATTACTTTTGTAATATTCCCAAGCATCTTCGCCGTTTTCGAAAACGTGCACATCCGTACAGCCGATGACCCTCAGCATCTTACGCATCAGATTAGCGGAAAATTCCTGATCTTCAGCCAACATGATGGATACATCACGAAGATAGTCCGACACGCTTTAGCCTGTTTCTGTTTATACCCTCAAGCATACGTATGCTTCCATTTTGCGGATCACTGTTCAAGCGATTCGATGAGGGGATGCGGGGGGCGACACTTTTGCCGATAATGCAAATGATTTCAGTATTTTGGGTAGATCAAGCTCAATGGTGCCTTGGTTGGCCGCGTCTGTTGCCGCAGCGTCGACGATGGACACCGCCTTGGTCATGGCCAGGCTAGGAGAGAGGCCTTGCGCATGCAGCCCGCAAAAAGCGGCGCTCAGCATGTCGCCGGTACCTTTTGCGTGGAGCGGAAGATTCTTAACGGTGACGGACCAGGCTTCTCTCCCGTTGACAAGAACATTGGCCAAAGCCCTGCAAGCTTGTCTGTCCGGAGCCGGGATCGAGGACACAAAGACCAGTTCGGGACCCCGTTCGATGAGGGATCTGGCCGCTTTCACCGCTTCATCAATGTTATCGACGGGCATACCGCTAAGCGATACAAGCTCGTAACGGTTCGGTAGCAAGACGGTGCTTTCCGGTAAGGCTTCATCCCTGAAAAAAGAAATCAATGCCGGATCGACGTAAGTGCCTTCGGCATCGTCGCCGAAAACCGGATCCAGATAATAGGCATCGAGTCGGTTGTCGTGCCGTGCCTCGCGCAGTTGCGCGAGGAGCATGCGCCCCTGTTCCGCGTTGACCAGATATCCGCTCAAAAGGCATGCCGGGGGAGTGCAATGGCTTATCGCCTCTGCGAGGGATCGTGAGAGCGCGGAAGTTGCCGGTACTTCGGGGGTGACGGGACCATGTCCGGGATGATGGGCATAGCGGACACTGTCCACGGCCCATGGTGTGACCCCGGTGGCTTCCAGTGTTGGTATCGCGGCGGCATTACCGACATAGCCGCTTGTAACGCATGATTGAAGCGATATGACATCCATCGGGTGAGCTTGCCACAGCGCGAAGGACTTTTATAGTTGGGACAATTGTAGTTTATTGCGCTGCACAATAACCGATGCCGGAGACCGCCGTGAGTACTGAAAAAACCACCCGTCCCAGACGATCCGTTCTTTATATGCCGGGGTCCAATACCCGTGCCATGCAGAAAGGCCGGGAGCTTCCCGCAGATGGCCTGATCCTCGACCTGGAGGATTCCGTTGCCCCTGAATCCAAGGCCGATGCGAGGGGTCTGATCAAGGCGGCGCTGGATGAAGGTGGCTATGGCAGCCGGGAAATCTGTGTCCGCACCAATGGGTTCGATACCGAATGGGGCAGGGATGACGTGGCTGCCGTTGCGGCGATGAAATGCCACGCGGTGGTTTTGCCGAAAGTCGAAACCGCAGCCATGGTGCTGGAAGCGGTCCAGATTCTCGAAGCGGCCGGCGCGCCCGCGGACATGGCGATATGGTGCATGATGGAAACGCCGCTCGGCATCCTGAATGCCAAGGAAGTAGCCTTCGCGCATGCGCGTGTCGGCTGTCTTGTCATGGGGACCTCCGATCTTGCCAAGGATCTGAACTGCCGACATACACCGGACCGTCTGCCGTTTCTGTATTCACTTGAGCACTGTCTGCTGGCGGCGCGGGCTGCCGGGATTGCGATCCTGGACGGCGTGCACCTTGATCTTTCAGACGATGCCGGTTTTCGCGCTTCATGCGAACAAGGACGCGATCTGGGCATGGATGGGAAAACACTCATTCACCCTAAAACCATCGAAGCCGCGAACGAAGTTTTCGCGCCATCCGAAGCCGAAGTCGCCTGGGCGCGCAAGATCATCGATGCGCACGCCGAAGCCGCCAAGGAAGGTAAGGGCCTTGTTGTTGTCGACGGGAAGTTGATCGAAAATCTGCACGTCGCTGATGCCAAGCGTTTGCTGAGCTTGGCCGATGCCATTGCCAGCGGGAATGCCTGACATGGCCGGAAAAACCAACCCTGGAAATTTCTTCGAAGATTTCAGCATCGGGCGGATATTCGAACATGCCACCCCCCGCACGGTGACGGACGGGGACATTGCACTTTATACAGGTCTCTACGGCGGACGTTTTGCGGTTCAGTCGTCGGCAGAATTCGCAAGAAGTCTGGGTTATGCATCACAGCCGGTTGACGATCTGCTGGCGTTTCATATCGCCTTCGGCAAAACGGTGCCCGAGGTTTCGCTGAACGCAGTTGCCAACCTCGGTTACGCGGAAGGTATATTCGGCGTCCCGGTTTACGCAGGTGACACAATCCAGACCACTTCGGAAGTCATCGGCCTCAAAGAGAATTCGAACGGCAAGACCGGTGTTGTTTATGTGCGTTCGGTGGCTACAAACCAGCGCGGCGACACGGTCGTCGATTACAAGCGCTGGGTTATGGTCAACAAACGCGATGCCGCAAGCCCGGCGCCGGGTGCTGTTGTGCCCGAATTAAGCGATAAGGTCGCGCCGGCTGATCTGGTCGTCCCGGCAGCGACGGATTTCAGCGCCTATGACACGATGCTTTCCGGCAGTGCCGATCTCTGGGGCGCTTATGAAGTCGGCGAGAAGATCGATCATGTTGACGGCAATACCGTTGAGGATGCCGAGCATATGCTGGCGACGCGGCTGTATCAGAACACGGCCAAAGTACACTTCAATCAGCATGCGCAGGCACAGGGGCGGTTCGGAAAGCGGTTGGTCTACGGCGGACATGTGATATCCATCGCGCGTGGCCTGTCTTTCAATGGTCTCGCCAATGCATTCCATATTGCCGCAATCAATGCCGGCTCACATGCCAATCCGATCTTTGCAGGCGATACGGTGTTTGCCTGGTCCGAGGTGCTGGACAAGGCGGAATGCAAAGGGCGCAGCGATGTTGGCGCGTTGCGGCTCAGAACCGTGGCGACCAAGGATCATCCGGCTGCCGATTTCCCGCTCAAGAGCGATGACGGCAAGTACATGCCGCATGTTGTGCTCGATCTGGATTACTGGGTGCTGATGCCCCGTTGATTTTTTCTGGCTGATTTTTCTGGCTGATTTCATCTGAAGAAACGCGAACATAATAAAAGAGGCGTCAGCGGTATCGGTCCTGGGAAACCTCCACCCGGCACTGCTGGATCAGTGCACCTGACGCCTCTTGGAGCCGGCCAGGCTCCGTTCGCCCATGAGACACCGTGTCCTCGCTTCAAGCGGGGCCGCACCCTGGGCAGAGATCGGCCTCGTTCTACGCGCTCGCGCCCGGAAAGCTTGCGCATCCCGATTGCAAACGGACACTACGTCACCAATCTGCGCACCATCCGCCCACCTGGGCAGCGAACGGACGGAGCGGCGGACCGAAGCCCGACCGCAGGCAGCAAGTGGCGTCGTGACGCCGGCGCGGGACCAGATGTTCCCCCGCCTTTGCCGCGACCGATACTCCCGGCGAACCGGCAGCATCGCGACGATGTACTCGCGTGCATGCTAAGAATGCGCCGTATCGATTTCTATCGCTACGTGGAATGTTGGGGGTAAAGTCAGATTCCTGTGTAAAACATGCTGCTTTTTCCCCAAACTATCCACAGTTTGTCCACACAGTTATCATTCTTTGCCGGAATGGCGGGTTCTGACCCCCCTGACACCTTATTGGAATACCAAATACATGCTGCATTGCACCGTGAAAAGTTGACTTGCCGGAAGGTGGCAGGTACCACTTAATAACCGGTTGAAAACTCGCGGATGTGCGCGCTGCCGAAAGAAAGGCATTCATAATGACTACCCGGAATCGTCCCGTTTCTCCGCACCTTCAAGTATACAAGCCGCAGATCACTTCCATTTTGTCCATCACCCACCGTCTCACCGGGGTTGCCCTGTGCGGTGGCGCTGTGCTGTTGACCTACTGGTTGATGGCCGCGACATATGGACCGGACGCATTTGCGAACGCACAGGCGATCCTGGGATCATGGTTCGGCAGGCTGGTTCTGTTTGGTGTGGTTTTTTCACTTTGGTATCATCTGGCAAACGGTATCCGCCATCTGGCATGGGATGCCGGCTGGGGATTCGAGCTTGATAAGCTGAAAATGAGTGGCATTGCCGTGATCGCCGTTTCGGTGATCCTGACGTTGGCCACATTCTGTCTTGCCTATTACGTGGGGGGCTGATCATGGAACTGCGTTCGCAACTGAGCCGGGTTCGCGGCCTCGGCGCTTCACACGAAGGGGCGCACCATTTCTGGGTGCAGCGTGTCAGTGGTATGGCACTTGTACCTTTGGTGATCTGGTTCGTGCTGTCGGCATCGAGCGTGGTTGGCGCTGATCTTGCGACCTTCACGGCATGGGTCGGCAGCCACTACAATCCGGTGCTTCTGATCCTGCTGATCGTCACCATGTTTTATCACGCACAACTTGGATTGCAGGTCATTATCGAGGACTACGTGCATGGCGAAGCCGCCAAGCTGACCTCGCTGATCCTCGTCAAGTTTGCCATTTATCTGATCGGCGCGTGCGCCGTGTTCGCCGTAATACGCCTGACCTTCGGGAGCTAGTCCGGATGCCTCAATCATACGAGATCGTAGATCACAAATACGACGTTATCGTCGTCGGCGCCGGCGGTGCGGGATTGCGCGCAACGCTGGGCATGGCGGCTGCCGGCCTGAAGACGGCGTGCATCACCAAGGTCTTTCCGACACGTTCGCATACCGTGGCGGCACAGGGCGGCATCAGTGCATCACTTGGCAATATGGCCGAGGATAACTGGAAATGGCACATGTACGACACCGTCAAGGGGGCCGACTGGCTCGGTGATCAGGACGCTATCGAATATATGTGCCGCGAAGCCGTGCCGGCGATCTATGAGTTGGAACATTTCGGCGTACCTTTTTCCAGAACGGATGAGGGCAAGATTTACCAGCGCCCGTTCGGCGGCCACATGGCCAATTTCGGTGAAAAGCCTGTGCAGCGCGCCTGTGCTGCTGCCGACCGGACCGGCCATGCCATCCTGCACACGCTGTATCAACAGTCCCTCAAGAACGACGCTGAATTCTTTGTCGAGTATTTCGCCATCGACCTGATCATGGACGAAGAAGGCACCTGCCAGGGTGTTTTGGCGTGGAATCTCGATGACGGGAAGATGCACCGTTTCCAGGCGCACATGACGGTATTGGCGACGGGCGGTTACGGCCGTGCCTACTTCTCGGCGACGTCGGCGCATACCTGCACCGGCGACGGTAACGCCATGGCGGCGCGTGCCGGCATTCCACTGCAGGATCAGGAATTCGTGCAGTTCCATCCGACCGGCATTTACGGCGCCGGCTGTCTGATTACCGAAGGCGCGCGCGGTGAAGGCGGGTACCTGACAAATTCCAAGGGCGAACGTTTCATGGAGCGATATGCGCCGACTGCCAAGGATCTGGCGTCGCGTGATGTGGTCAGCCGTGCCATGACCGTTGAAATCCGTGAAGGCCGCGGTGTCGGCGATCAGACGGATCACATCTTCCTGCACCTCGAGCATCTGGGCGGCGATGTTTTGAACAAGCGCCTGCCGGGGATCACCGAAACGGCACGGATCTTCTCGGGCGTCGATGCGACGAAGGATCCCATACCGGTGCTGCCGACCGTGCATTACAACATGGGCGGGGTGCCGACGAACTATCGCGGCGAAGTGGTTTCACCGACCGACGATGATCCGGACCGGGTCAATCCGGGGATCATGGCGATTGGTGAATGTGCGTCGGCATCGGTGCACGGGGCTAACCGCCTGGGGACGAACTCTCTCCTCGATCTGGTCGTGTTCGGTCGTGCGGCGGCGATCCGCGCGGCGGAAATCGTCAAGCCGGGCGGAACGTTGCCGCCACTTAACATGGCATCGGCGGACAAGGCGCTAGCGCGATTCGACAAGTTGCGTCATGCCGATGGCGATACGCCGACCGCGAAAATTCGCGACGAACTGCAACGTGTCATGCAAAACAATGCTGCCGTGTTCCGCACGGCCGAGGTGCTCAAGGAAGGGGTCGAAAAGCTCGATGCCGTGACCGCGAAATTGTCCGACATCAAGGTGCACGACCGCTCGTTGATCTGGAACTCCGATCTGGTGGAAACGCTGGAACTGACGAACCTCGTCCCGAATGCGGTTTCGACCATGTATTGCGCCGAGGCACGGCATGAAAGCCGCGGTGCGCATGCACACGAGGACCATCCGGATCGCGACGACAAGGAATGGATGAAGCATTCACTGGCGTGGATCGACGAGGACGGCGGCTGCAAACTGAGCTATCGCCCGGTCCATGAATATACGCTGACCGATGAAGTTGAATATATCGTGCCCAAGGCGCGGGTCTACTGAGGAAGGGTTGAGATATGGTTGAATTCACACTTCCGGCCAATTCGAAGATCACCGAAGGTAAGACCTTCAAATCTTCCGGCGGAACCAACATCAAATCCTTCCGTGTCTATCGCTGGGATCCGGATGGCGATGCCACGCCGCGTATCGACACGTATGAAGTCGATCTCGACAAATGCGGGCCGATGGTTCTCGATGCGCTGATCAAGATCAAGAACGAGATCGATCCGACGCTGACGTTCCGGCGTTCTTGCCGCGAAGGCGTGTGCGGATCGTGCGCGTTCAATATCGATGGCACCAATACGCTGGCGTGCACCAAATCGATCGACGAAATCAAGGGCGACGTTAAAGTCTATCCATTGCCGCATATGCCGGTGGTCAAGGATCTTGTCCCCGACCTCAACGTGCCATATGCGCAGTATCGTTCTATCGAGCCCTGGTTGCAGGCCGATACCCAGGCACCGACGACCGAACGTCTGCAGAGCCCAGAAGAACGCGACAAGCTCGACGGGCTGTGGGAATGCATTCTCTGTTTCTGCTGCCAGACATCCTGCCCAAGCTACTGGTGGAATGGCGACCGCTACCTCGGCCCGGCGATCCTGTTGCAGGCTTATCGCTGGATCGCGGACTCGCGCGACGAAGCGACCGGTAAGCGTCTCGACAATCTCGACGATCCATACCGGCTCTTCCGTTGCCACACGATTATGAACTGCACCAACACCTGTCCGAAAAATCTGAATCCGGGCAAGGCTATTGCGGAAATTAAAAAGGCCCTCGTACAGCGCCGCTGATCAGGCGCTTAAGGCCGGGAAAAGGTGAAATGGCGCTGATGGATTTCGGCGCCATTTTTCGTGGGCTTACTTGAGTTCGATTTTTCCCGTTATATCGGTCGAGAGGCCCAGACTCTCGATGGAGAGGGTTACTTTCGCGTCGACGGCTTCATCGCCGGAAAGCGTGCCGTTTTCAACGGCGGCACGTACGGCGGTCTCGATCTCGCGCTGCGAGGTGACGCCGACATTCTTGAGGAACTTCCTCAACTGCATGTTGAATACTTCTTCGTCCATAATGTTCTCCCCTGCTTGGAAATGGCTCCCCGTCGATACCCGATAACGGACCTGTCGTGAACCATTTAACTGCTTTAGATGCTGTCTGTCCTGCTGTCATATATAGGTACAAGCGGCATTGCGGGCAATGTCGGATCGGGACGGATTGGAGTATCGGCGATGTATATCCCCAGGTTTTTTGCCAGTGACGACAGTGCACTGGCACAGCGGGTTGCTGGTGAGCATGCCTTCGGGATGCTGATAACCCTGCCGGCAGTACCGGGTGGTGGCGATATGGATATATCGCACCTGCCGATGCTGTGGATCGAAGGCGGTGGAGAGTATGGACGACTTATCGGGCATGTTGCCAAGGCCAACCCGCACGGTGCGCGCTTCGACGGCCGGACGGCATCGGTTGCCGTCTTTTCCGGACCGCACGCCTACATCTCGCCAAACTGGTATGCGAACGAAGCGCTGGTGCCGACATGGAATTACGCGGCCGTGCATCTTCACGGCATGCCGAAAGCGGTCGATGATGCCGGCGCGATTGAGATACTGGATACGCTGGTCGAGACATTCGAAAATGATACCACCGGCAACTGGTCGACGGGCAGATTGCCTGAGGGTGTGCTGGGCCGTCAGATCAAGGGGATTATTGCATTCGAGATGCCGGTCTTGCGGACCGAGTGCAAACTCAAAATGAGTCAGAACCGTTCGCCAGATGACATCGCCGGGGTTGTCGGCGCACTGGAAAAAAGTGGAAATCAGGACGATGTGCAGACGGCGAAGATGATGCGGGCTCTTAATGCCGGCTGAGCAGGTTCAGCCGCGAAACGGTATCGTTAAAAGCCCCAGCAAACCACGATCTCTGTCTTCACGGAAACCATGCAGCCCGATGACCATCCCGTCATGGCCGTCACGCGGCTGAGGCGTATAGGTCGCGAACAACCGGTCCCAGATCGACAGGCAGAAGCCGTAATTGCTGTCGGTTTCTTCGGGGTGCCAGGAATGATGCACGCGGTGCATGTCGGGAGTGACGATTACGATTCTGAGTGCGCGGTCGAGCCACAGCGGCAGTTTCATGTTGGCGTGATTGAACATCGCGGATGCGTTCAGCACAACCTCGAAAACAATCACGGCCACCGCCGGTATGCCGAGCGCGAGTACGAGCGCAATCTTGATCAGCAGTGAGAGGATTATTTCGATCGGGTGAAAGCGGATTCCCGTTGTTACATCAAAATCCGTATCGGCGTGATGCATGCGGTGCAGGCGCCACAACATCGGCACTTTATGAAACACGACGTGCTGGACATAGATGGCGAAGTCCAGAAAGACGATGCAGACAGCGATGACCGGGAGTGCCGGCAGCGCCGTCATGTTGAACAGACCGATGCCGTTTTCCGTGGCCCAAAGTGCGACGGCGGCAGGCGGTAACGGGATAAGCAGGCGGGCAATCAGCGTATCTACGACGACAATCCCGAGGTTCGCGGGCCAGCGCACGCTTCTGCCAAGTGTCCGGTTGCGGCGGGGCAATACGGCTTCCAGCAGCATCATGACGATCAAAACACCGGCAAAAACGCCGATCCGGATGACTCCTTCGTTTGACAGTATCTGATGCATGGCGTCGCCTTGTTCGATTACAACGAAGGTGGCCCTGTATTGTCGGTGTTTCAAGCCGTGAAATCGGATGTTACAGTCTGCGCCCGCATAGGAGAGCCGGATGAATCTCAGTCATTTGTTGCAAGTCCGTGTCCAACAAGACCGCCCGCTACGTGTCGGCCTGATCGGTGCCGGTAAGTTCGGCACGATGTTCCTGTCACAGGTCAGGCTGACGCCCGGCATGCATTTGATGGCGGTCGCCGATCTTGATTTGAAGCGGGCCGAAGCGGCTTTAATCGAAACCGGCTGGCCGAAAGAACAGATTGACGCAACGTCCGCCGCCAAGGCGCTAGCCAAGGGGAGTACCTGGCTGACGGATGACAGCGATGCGCTGATCAATGCCGGCGGGTTGGATGTCGTGATCGAAGCGACGGGTGTTCCGGAAGCTGGGATAAAGCATGCCCTGGCGGCATTCGAACGCGGACGCCATGTCGTCATGGTCAATGTCGAGGCCGATGTGCTGGCAGGGCCGCTCCTGAAGCGCAAGGCCGATGCCGCCGGCGTGGTTTATTCACTGGCGTATGGCGATCAGCCGTCGTTGATTGCCGAGCAGGTCGACTGGGCACGCTCAATCGGTCTGGAGGTGGTCTGTGCCGGCAAGGGCACGCTTTACATGCCGGAATTCCATGCTTCGACGCCGGATACGGTCTGGGACTATTACGGCCTGACGCCGGAACGCGCCGCTGCCAGCGGGATGAATGCGAAAATGTTCAATTCGTTTCTGGACGGCACAAAATCGGCCATTGAGATGGCTGCCGTTGCCAACGCATGTGAACTGGAAGCGCCGGCAGGTGGGTTGACGTTCCCGCCGTGCAGCCGTGCGCAACTGGCCGCCAAATTGATTCCGTCCAGTGCCGGCGGCGTGCTTGACCGTAAGGGGACGGTTGAAGTCGTCTCCAGCCGCACGCGTGAAGGCATCGATATTCCCGATGACCTCCGCTGGGGGGTCTATGTGACGTTCGAAGCGCCGAGTGATTATGTCCAGCGATGCTTCTCCGACTATGGGCTGGTGACCGATCAAAGCGGTAAATATTCGGCGCTGTACCGGCCGTATCACCTGATCGGGCTTGAACTCGGTGTCAGTGTTGCCTGGGCGGGACTATTGAATATGCCGACCGGCGCGCCGCGCGATTGGAAAGGGGATGTGGTCGCCGTTGCCAAGCGTGACCTGGATGGCGGCGAAATGCTCGACGGCGAAGGCGGTTTTACGGTCTGGGGCCGCTTGATGACGGCGGCGGATTCCCGTGCCGCGGACGCCGTGCCGATTGGATTGGCGCATGGGGTCGCGCTCAAGCATCCGTTACCGAAAGATGCGGTCATCTGCTGGTCGGATGTGGAAACCCCAAAGGACAGTGTGGCCTATCGGGTTCGCCGCGAGATGGAAAAGGCGTTTGTTGACGCCTCTCCCGCCAGCGCCCTCGGCGCCGCCTGAGAAAAGCGCGGGGGGCGAGCGGCCAATGACATCACCGCAGCGTGCTTATCAGGATCTTGTCTCGTCCGGAAAGATCAATGCAGACCCGGCTCAGGCCCGAGCCATGGCGCTGCTCAGCACACTTGGCGAGGATCTTCTCAGTTACAGCGAGCAGATGGGCAAGCAGGGCTGGGCCGCCCGACTCGGAATCGGGGCCAAGAAACAGAAACCGCCCAAGGGACTTTATCTGTGGGGCGGAGTCGGGCGCGGCAAGTCGATGGTCATGGATCTGTTCTTCGATCACGTTTCCATCGCAAACAAACAACGCGTGCATTTCCATGCCTTCATGCAGGAGGTGCACCGGCGTATTCATGCATTCCGCGAAGCTCAGAAGGCGGGGAAGGTTTCGGATGCCAAGGATCCGCTGCCGCCGTTGGCGCGGGTTATTGCGGAACGCGCCTGGCTGCTCTGTTTCGACGAATTTCACGTTACCGACATTGCCGACGCGATGATACTGGGCCGCCTGTTCGAGGCCTTGTTCGCCGAAGGCGTGGTTATTGTTGCGACGTCGAACCGCCACCCGAAGGACCTTTACAAGGATGGCCTGCAGCGTGATCGCTTTCTGCCGTTTATCGATATCCTGCTCGACAAGATGAATGTTCTGGAAGTGCAGGCAGCCCGTGATTATCGGCTTGAGCGGCTGCAAAAGATGGATGCCTACCTATCGCCCGCGGGGCCGGTCGCCGATATGAAACTTGAGCAGGACTTCGAGTGCCTGACCGTCGGTTTCCAGGCGGGACCCGTCACGCTGGATGTTAACGGGCGCGACGTCGAGATTTCCAAAACAGCCGAAGGTGTTGCCTTTGTCGATTTTGACGAGCTTTGCGCGAAACCGCTCGGGCCGGGGGATTTTTTGGCCATAGCATCGCGGTTCCATACTGTGCTGTTACGCAACGTGCCGAAGCTGGGGCCGTCGAACCGGAATGAGGCCAAGCGTTTCGTGACCCTGATCGATTCGCTTTATGAGGCCAAGGTCAATTTTATCTGCTCGGCTGCCGTGCCCCCGGCGGAACTCTATACCGAAGGCGACGGCGCGTTCGAATTTGAACGCACGGTATCGCGACTGATGGAAATGCAGTCCCCGGAGTATATCGCCTTGGGGCATCTCGGGGCTACGGGCTAAGGTTGTCCCGATCGGACGTCAAGAAGGCTCATTAGATTTCTCGTCGGCGAGCAATACGAGTACAAAGCTTTTGCCTGATTATGGACCGATAAGTCCGAAATTCGGCTCTATCCTTGCCCTGTTTCCGTAAAGGCGTTACGAATCCTAGGAATGGTCGCGCTAAGCGGCAGTTTCACCTCATTTGCAAAGCTACGGGAACGAATTCATGGCAAGAAATAAAATCGCACTTATCGGTGCGGGAAATATTGGTGGTACGCTCGCACATCTGGTCGGGCTCAAGGAACTTGGTGACGTTGTTCTATTCGACATTGCCGATGGCATCCCGCAGGGCAAAGCTCTCGATCTTGCCGAAAGTTCGCCGGTTGAAGGCTTCGACTGCGCGATGTCGGGTTCCAAGAACTATTCTGCGATCAAGGGGGCCGATGTCATCATCGTTACCGCCGGTATCGCGCGCAAACCGGGAATGAGCCGCGACGATCTGATCGGAATCAACACCAGCGTCATGGAACAGGTTGGTGCCGGTATCAAGAAGTATGCACCGAATGCATTCGTCATTTGCATCACCAACCCGCTCGACGTCATGGTCGGCGTACTGCGTGATGCATGCGGGCTGCCGCACAACAAGGTCGTCGGCATGGCCGGCGTTCTCGACAGTGCGCGGTTCCAGTATTTCCTTGCCGAAGCGATGAACGTTTCCGTCGAAGATGTCACCGCCTTCGTTCTGGGCGGCCACGGCGATACCATGGTGCCTTCGATACGCTATTCGACCGTTGCAGGTATTCCGCTGCCTGATCTTATTAAGATGAAGTGGATCACGCAGAAGCAGGTGGACGACATTGTTCAGCGCACCCGTATGGGCGGCGGTGAAATCGTAGCGTTGCTGAAAACCGGTTCCGCGTTCTATGCACCGGCGTCTTCGGCGATTGCCATGGCGGAAAGCTACCTCAAGGACAAAAAACGTGTGATGCCATGTGCCGCATACCTCAGGGGCGAATACGGCGTAAAGGGGATCTACGTCGGCGTGCCGGTGGTGATCGGCGCCAAGGGGGTCGAGCGCATCGTTGAGATTAATCTGGACGCGTCTGAAAAGGCGATGTTCAAGAAATCGGTTAAGGCTGTCGAGGATTTGGCTGCGGTCGTCAAAAAGATCAAAGCCGATGCCAAAAAAGCGGCAAAAAAGAAATAATCTGATCATAAAGGAAACACCGCTCCCAGTGATCCGGGAGCGGATCAGCCGGGGATAAATAATGAATATTCACGAGTATCAGGGTAAGCAATTACTCGCCAAGTACGGTGTTGCCGTGCCCAAGGGACATGTCGCCTATACCGCTGACGAGGCGGCCAAGGCGGCGGAAGAACTGGGTGGTGGTATTTGCGTCGTTAAATCGCAGATTCACGCAGGCGGTCGGGGTGCAGGCCGGTTTCAGGACAACCCCGACGGCAAGGGCGGCGTTCGCGTTTCCAAATCCGTTGACGAAGTTCGCGCCAATGCCGAAGAAATGCTGGGCCATGTCCTTGTAACTAAACAGACAGGCCCGGCCGGTAAGGAAGTGAAGCGCCTTTATGTTGAAGAAGGCTGTGATATTGCTCGTGAACTTTACCTGGGCATGCTGCTGGACCGTGACACATCGCGCCTGACCATCATGGCGTCGACCGAAGGCGGCATGGAAATCGAAGAAGTTGCCCATGCAACGCCTGAGAAAATCATCAAGGTTTCGGTTGATCCGGCAACGGGCATCATGCCGTTCCATGCACGCAAATTGGCTTTCGGCCTAGGCCTTGAAGGTTCGCAGATCAAGTCGGCTTCGAAGTTCATCATGGCGCTGTATCAGGCGTTCAATGACCTCGACTGCTCGATGGTTGAAATCAACCCACTGGTCGTGACCGGGTCTGGCGATGTCATCGCCCTCGATGCCAAGGTCAATTTCGATGACAATGCTTTGTATCGTCATCCCGATGTCGCCGATATGCGCGATGAGGACGAGGAAGACCCGGCCGAACTGGAAGCGGCCAAGCACGAGCTCAACTACATCAAGCTCGACGGCACCATCGGCTGCATGGTCAACGGTGCCGGGCTGGCCATGGCGACGATGGATATCATTCAGCTTTATGGCGGCTCGCCGGCCAACTTCCTGGATGTCGGCGGTGGTGCCACCAAGGAACGCGTGACCGAAGCCTTCAAGATCATTCTTGCCGATCCGAACGTCGAAGGCATTCTGGTCAACATCTTCGGCGGAATCATGCGTTGTGACGTGATCGCCGAAGGCGTCGTCGCGGCGGCCAAGGAAGTCAATATATCGGTGCCGCTCGTCGTTCGCCTCGAAGGCACCAACGTCGAGAAGGGTAAGCAGATCATGGCCGACAGCGGCCTGCCCATCATCTCCGGCGACAATCTCAGCGATGCTGCCGAGAAAATTGTCAAAGCCGTGAAGGAGGCCTCCTGATGTCCGTTCTCGTCAATAAACAAACCAAGGTCATCTGCCAGGGCTTCACCGGTGCACAGGGGACGTTCCACTCCGAACAGGCGATTGCCTACGGCACGAAAATGGTTGGCGGTGTTACGCCGGGTAAAGGCGGTTCCAAGCACCTTGACCTGCCGGTCTTCGATACCGTTGCCGAAGCCGTGGATACCACGGGCGCGAACGTATCCGTCATTTATGTGCCGCCACCGTTTGCGGCTGATGCGATCCTCGAAGCCATAGATGCCGGTGTCGAGCTTGCCGTCTGCATCACGGAAGGTATACCGGTTCTCGACATGGTGCGTGTCAAACGCGCGCTGTTGAATTCGTCGACGCGCCTGATCGGTCCCAACTGCCCGGGTATCATTACGCCCGAGGAATGCAAGATCGGCATTATGCCGGGGCACATTCACCGCAAGGGTTCGGTCGGCATCGTTTCGCGTTCTGGGACGCTGACCTATGAAGCGGTCGCACAGACGACAGCCGTCGGACTTGGTCAGACGACGTGTATCGGTATCGGCGGTGATCCGGTCAACGGCACTAACTTTATCGACTGTCTGGAATTGTTCCTGGCTGATGACGAGACCGAGAGCATTGTCATGATCGGCGAAATCGGCGGTTCCGCCGAGGAAGACGGCGCGCAATTGCTGAAAGACAGCAAGGTCAAAAAGCCGGTCGTCGGTTTCATCGCCGGTCTTACGGCGCCGCCGGGCCGCCGTATGGGCCATGCCGGTGCAATCATCTCTGGCGGCAAGGGTGGCGCTGGCGACAAGATCGAAGCCATGAAGTCCGCCGGCATTCATGTCACCGACAGCCCGGCGGGCATCGGGGAGACGATGCTGAAAGCCCTCGGGAAATGACGCTGGCATGCCGTTGAACGCCATCGATATCGAAGCGGCGTTTGCGCCGCTGACGGTTATGAAGGACCGGACCCCGACCAGTTCGGGGCCGGCCTTCGAAGCGGCTTTCGATACGTTGGCGAAAACGGAAACAGGTGGCGTCTTCGCGGCCAGCTTTCAGGGAACAAGCGCATGGGAGCGGCACCCCAACGGTGACGAATTGGTACAGATCGTCAAGGGCAGCGCACAGGTGACGGTGTTGCAGGAAGACGAGGAGAATATCCTCGAAATGAAAGCCGGTATGTTTGTCATCGTGCCTCGCAATTGCTGGCATCGCTTCGAAGCGGTGGATGGCGTCGAGGTTATGACAATGACGCCGCAGCCGACGGACCACTGGCGGGAAAACAGTCTGCCACCCAAGGGATAACTTTAAGGGAGGCGCCTTCGGGCGTAGTCATCATGGACGGTATGGATCCGACACAGTTTCTCTTTTCCGGCAATCAGGTTTATGTAGCTGAACTATACGAGCGCTATCTCGACGATCCGCACTCGGTCGATCATAGCTGGCAGGACTTTTTCGCGTCGCTGGAAGACGATGCCCGCGATCTGATGGCGGAACGCCGCGGCGCTTCCTGGGCGCCTTCAGATTCCGGTGTCCTCAATCGCGGCGATCTGGAAACCCTTTCCGAACAAATGAGCGCCGGTCAGCAAATCGCTGGCGAGCGAGTGCAGCAGGCACAGCCTCAGGCCAGCGGTCGTCAGGTTCGCGACGCCACGCTCGATAGTATCCGTGCTCTCATGTTGATCCGCGCCTATCGGGTGCGTGGCCACCTCCGTGCAAATCTTGACCCGCTCGGATTGCAGGATCGCGAAGAGCATTCAGAACTGGATCCTAAATCCTACGGGTTCCAGGACAAGGATCTCGACCGCCCGATTTTTATTAATTATGTGCTCGGCCTCGAACAGGCAAGCATGCGCGACATCATGACCGTGCTGGAGCAAACCTACTGCGGCTCGATCGGTGTCGAGTTCATGCACATTCAAGACCCCGATGAGAAATCCTGGATTCAGGAGCGTATCGAGCGCATCCGCAATCAGCCGGAATTCACCGTGATGGGCAAAAAGGCGATCCTCAACCGCCTCATCGAGACAGAGGGTTTCGAGAAATTCCTCGACAAGAAATTCACCGGAACCAAGCGTTTCGGTCTCGATGGCGGCGAAAGCCTGGTCCCCGCGATGGAGCAGATTTTCAAACGCGGCTCTCAACTCGGGATCGAGGAAATCGTGTTGGGGATGGCGCATCGCGGTCGTCTCAATGTACTTGCCAACGTCATGTCGAAACCGTTTCAGGCGATTTTCCACGAGTTTCAGGGCGGCTCGACCAAGCCAGAAGATGTCGGAGGTTCGGGCGATGTGAAGTATCACTTGGGTTCGTCATCGGACCGCGTCTTCGATGGTCGTTCCGTGCATCTTTCGCTGACCGCCAACCCGTCGCACCTTGAATGTGTAAATACGGTTTGCCTTGGGAAGGTGCGGGCCAAGCAGCGCCAGAAAAACGACAGCGAACGCGAAAAAGTTATGGCGCTTCTTTTGCATGGGGACGCGGCTTTTGCCGGTCAGGGCCTGGTGCCGGAAGCGCTCGATCTTTCAAACCTGCGTGGTTACAAGACCGGCGGCACCATTCACATCGTAATCAATAACCAGATCGGTTTCACCACGAACCCGAAACACTCCCGTTCGTCGCCGTACTGTTCGGACGTGGCAAAAACCGTCGCCGCACCGATTTTCCATGTTAATGCGGACGATGTCGAAGCCGTCGTTCACGTCGCCCGCATCGCGACGGAATACCGCCAGAAGTTCAAGAAAGACGCGGTCATCGACATGATCTGTTATCGCCGTCACGGGCATAACGAAGGCGATGAGCCGATGTTCACGCAGCCGTTGATGTACAAGAAGATCGCCGCACATCCGACGACACGGGAAATCTATGCGCAGAAACTGGTTCGTGAAAACATCATGACCCAGGAAGAAGTCGACAATGAAATTTCGGGTTTCCAGAGTCATCTGGAAGAAGATTTCGAGGTCGCCAACGGCTACAAGGCCAATAAGGCCGACTGGCTTGACGGTGCATGGGCCGGGATGTCGGTGGCATCGGGTGAAGACCGCCGTGGCGTAACGGGTGTGCCGCTGGACCGTTTGCTCGAAGTCGGTGCCGGGTTGACCAGAGTCCCGGACAATTTTCACCTGAATCCGAAGATCGCACGCCAACTCGAATCCAAGAAGAAAATGATCGACACCGGCGAAGGGATCGACTGGGCAACGGGCGAGGCAATGGCTTTCGGTACGTTGCTGCTCGAAGGTCATCCGGTGCGTTTGTCGGGGCAGGATTGCGAGCGGGGTACGTTCTCACAGCGCCATTCCGTGCTGATTGATCAAATGAATGAAGATCGTCATACGCCGTTGAACAATCTGCGTTTCGGCCAAGCCCCTTACGAGGTACTTAACAGCCCGCTGTCTGAAGCCGGCGTGCTCGGTTTTGAGTACGGCTACTCGCTGGCCGAGCCGGGGATGCTGGTTTTATGGGAAGCACAGTTCGGCGATTTCGCCAACGGCGCACAGGTCATCATCGATCAGTTCATTTGTTCTGGTGAAGCCAAGTGGCTGCGTATGTCGGGTCTCGTCATGCTGCTGCCGCACGGTTATGAAGGGCAGGGGCCGGAACACTCCTCGGCTCGTCTTGAGCGGTATTTGCAGCTCTGCGCCGAGGACAATATGCAGGTCTGCAACTGCACGACACCGGCAAACTATTTCCACGTGTTGCGCCGTCAGATTCATCGTGACTTCCGCAAACCGCTTGTGTTGATGACGCCGAAATCGTTGCTGCGCCACAAAAGCGCCGTCTCCAAGCTTTCGGAAATGGGTGAGGGGACGAGTTTCCATCGCGTGCTTTGGGATGAAGGCGACTTCGTTGCCGACAGCAAGATCCGTCAGGTCGTGCTGTGTTCGGGCAAGGTCTACTACGACATCGCAGAAGAGCGCGACAAGCGTGGCATCAAGGATGTATATGTTCTGCGCGTCGAGCAGCTTTATCCGTATCCGGAAAAGGCGCTGGAAAAAGAGCTGAGACGTTTCCCGAATGCGAAAATAGTATGGTGTCAGGAAGAGCCTCGGAATATGGGCAGCTGGACCTTTATCCGTGAACCGCTGGAAGAGCATCTGGTGAAAATGGGCCACGGCGAGACGACTGTCCGTTATGCCGGACGCACGGCGGCCGCAGCCCCTGCAACCGGTCTTGCGAAAAAGCACCTGGCACAACAGGCGGCCCTCGTCGATGAGGCCATTACGGTTGAACGTGGCACCCCCGGGGTTGCCGTCAGCCGCAAGGTCAAGTCATCGGCTCTGCCAGCGACGAAAAAAACTGCGGCAAAGAAAGCCGCGCCCAAGGCGAAGGTGGCGAAGAAACCCCAAGCGAAGAAACCCCAGGCGAAGAAGCCACAGGCTAAAAAAACAGTGGCTAAGAAACCGCAGGCCAAATCCAAATCGCGGCGCTGAGCGCTAGGCGGACATCCAGGATCAAGCATCAAGGAAAAGACACATGACCGTTGAAATCAAAGTCCCGACGCTCGGTGAATCCGTGACCGAAGCAACCGTTGCCAAGTGGTTCAAGCAGCCGGGTGATGCCGTGGCGCAGGACGAAGCCGTCTGCGAACTTGAAACCGACAAGGTGACGATCGAGGTCAACTCGCCCGCCGCCGGTGCACTCAAGGACATCGTTGCCGCGGAAGGCGCCGATGTCGGTGTCGGCGCCGTGCTGGGGACCCTGGATGAAGGGGCTGCCGGTGCTGCCGCTTCACCGCCGCCTGAGCCGGAAAAGAAACAGGAAGCACCCGCCGCGGCACCGAAGGAGGCTGCCCCTGCGGCATCGCCGCCGCCGCCCGCTGCCGCACCTGCACCTGCACCTGCACCGGCACCCGCGCCTGCACAGGCCGCCCGGCCGCCACTGTCACCTGCGGTGCGCAAGCTTGTCGACGACAACGAACTCGACCCGGCCCTGATCAAGGGGACCGGCCCGGATGGCCGCCTGACCAAGGGCGATGTGATGGATGCGATTGCGGCTGGGACCGCCAAGCGTCGCGCCGCCCCGGCAGCGGGTGGCGCGGCTCAATCGTCCCTCGGTTTCACGCCGTCATCCGAACTGCCGCCGCGTCCGGATGACCCGCGCGAGGAACGCGTCCGCATGACCAAGCTCCGCAAAGTCATTGCCGGCCGCTTGAAGCAGGCACAGAACACCGCCGCCATGCTGACGACCTGGAACGAGGTCGACATGGGCGCCGCCATGGAACTGCGTGCCGAATACAAGGACAACTTCGAGAAGAAGCACGGCGTTCGCCTCGGTTTCATGTCGTTCTTCGTCCGCGCCGCGTGTATCGCGCTCAAGGAATGGCCGGCGATCAACGCCGAGATTTACGGCGAAGAGCTGATCTACAAGAACTATTACAACATCGGTGTCGCCGTCGGCACGCCGCAGGGCCTTGTCGTGCCGGTGCTCAAGAACGCCGACGAAATGCGCTTTGCCGAAATCGAAGGCACGATTTCCGATTTCGGGCGCCGCGCGCGTGACGGCAAGCTCGGCATGGACGATATGATGGGCGGTACGTTCACCATCTCCAACGGCGGCGTGTTCGGATCGCTCAATTCGATGCCGATCCTCAACGTGCCGCAGTCGGCGATTTTGGGGATGCATAAGATCCAGAAGCGCCCGATGGCGGTCGGCGACAAGATCGAAATCCGGCCGATGATGTATCTGGCGCTGAGCTACGATCACCGTATCGTCGACGGTCGTGAGGCGGTCTCGTTCCTGGTTCGCATGAAGGATCTGATCGAGGATCCGCAGCGGATCATGCTGGACGTTTAAGCCTTTTGTGCAGAACCTGCTTCGGCTGAGAATGCTGTGCTGAAAGACCCAATTGGAGGGTAGTTAAATGAGCGATACCTATGACGTAGTGATCGTCGGTGGCGGGCCGGGTGGTTATGTGGCGGCGATCCGCGCCGCGCAGCTCGGCTTGAAAACGGCCGTTGTTGAGAAACGCGGCAAGCTCGGCGGCACGTGCCTCAATGTCGGCTGCATCCCTTCAAAGGCGCTGTTGCAGTCCTCGCATCACTACGAAATGGCGGGCCACGAATTCGCCGCGCACGGCATCAAGGCGCAGGTCTCGCTCGATCTGAAAACCATGCTGGCACGCAAGGACAAGGTCGTCGACGACCTGACCGGCGGCATCGAGTTCCTGATGAAGAAGAACAAGATCGATTATATCGTCGGCGCGGGTGTCATCACCAAGGCCGGAGAAGTGACGGTCACACCGTCCGGCAAGGGCGCCAAGAAACAGACCCTGGCGACGAAGAACATCATCGTCGCGACCGGGTCGGAAACGACGCCGCTCAAGGGCGTGGACATCGACGAAAAGCAGATCGTGTCTTCGACCGGTGCGCTGGAGCTTCCAAAAGTGCCGAAGTCGATGGTTGTCATCGGCGCGGGTGTAATCGGTCTCGAGCTTGGGTCCGTCTGGCGCCGTCTCGGTGCCGAAGTGACCGTTGTTGAGTTCCTCGATGTCGCGCTGCCGGGCATGGACGGCGAAGTGTCCAAGCAGATGAAACGCATCCTCGAAAAGCAGGGCCTCAAATTCAAGTTCAAGACCAAAGTCACCGGCGCCAAAAAAGACAAGACGGGTGTGACCTTGACCATGGAACCGGCAGAAGGCGGTAAAAAGGAAACGCTGAAAGCGGATATCGTGCTGGTTGCTATCGGCCGCCGCCCATATGTCGAAGGCCTCGGTCTCGACAAGGTCGGCGTCGAAATGACCGACCGCGGTTTCGTCAAGGTCGACGAGGATTTCCAGACCAATGTTCCAGGCATCTACGCCATCGGCGATGTCATCGGCGGTGCCATGCTGGCGCACAAGGCCGAGGACGAAGGGGTTGTCTGCGCCGAGATCATGTCAGGCCAGACCGGGCATATCGATTACGGCTCGATTCCAGGGATCGTCTATACGCATCCGGAAGTGGCCGCCGTCGGCAAGACCGAAGAGCAGCTTAAAAATGACGGTGTCGACTACAAATCCGGCAAGTTTCCGTTCTCAGCCAACTCCCGCGCACGCAGCAACGGCGATGCGGACGGCTTTGTGAAGATCCTTGCCGATGCGAAGACCGACCGTGTGCTCGGCTGCCACATCATCGGCCCGCAGGGCGGCGACCTTATTCAGGAAGTGGTCAACGTCATGGAATTCGGCGGTTCCGCCGAGGACATCGCGCGGATTTGCCACGGTCACCCGGGCCTGCCCGAAGCCGTCAAGGAAGCGGCCATGGGTGTCGACGGCCGGTCTATTCATATTTAGGACGGGACAGGTCAAGCCGGCGAATGCCGGAATCCGTACGTATTTGCCTATATCCTTGGAGTCCGACCCGTAACGGGGGTGAGTCCTGTTTATGTAAATTATATTTCGATAATTCTAGAAATATAGTTGTTTTTGCGTTTGGCTGGTGCTACAAGACAGACATGAAAGAAACAACCGCCGCTGACTGTTTTGCCGCCCTTGGGCACGAAACGCGCCTTGCGATCTTTCGCGCCTTGGTGCGTGCCGGTGATGCGGGCGCGCCGGTGGGTGCGTTGCAGGAGACGCTCGGTGTGCCGGGTTCGACCCTGACGCACCACATCCAAACCCTGACCCGCGCCGGGTTGGTGCAGCAGCAACGTGATGGCCGTGTTCTGACGACGAAGGCCGATTACGGGCAGATGCGGGAACTGGTTGATTTTCTGACGGATAACTGTTGCCAGGGTCTTGGCGGCGCTTTGGCTAAGGACGACGCAGCATGAACGAGAGCAGCGCAATCAACATCGAAGAAAACAAACCCGCCGCATCGTGCTGCGGTCCCGCCAAGGCGAAAGCCGATGCGTCACCGTTCGAGCGTGCGCGGACGGCGATCAAGAACAACATGGCGTGGACGGTCGCCGGTTTGGCGTTCGTCGCCCTCACGTTTTTGGATACGGCACAGGTGCCCGCGACGCTTAAGTTCGTGATGTCGGCCCTGATTGAGATCGCCCCGTTCCTGGCGCTCGCTATCGGGCTTGCGGCCTATGCCAAGGCGAGCGGTGCGGATGGGTTGATCGCGCACGTCTTTTCCGGAAACCTCGGGGTGATGATTGTTTTTGCCGCACTCTTTGGCGGTCTGTCGCCGTTCTGTTCGTGCGGTGTTATCCCGCTGATCGCGGCGCTGCTGTCGATGGGCGTGCCGTTGCCGGCCGTGATGGCATTCTGGCTCGCATCGCCGGTCATGGATCCGTCGATGTTCGTTCTGACCGCCGCGACACTGGGGACACCCTTCGCGATTGCCAAAACGGCGGCTGCGGTCGGTATCGGCCTGATCGGCGGGTATGTGACCTGGGGTCTGCAAAGCAACGGTTGGCTGGCGAATCCGTTACGCGACGGTGTTGGTAACGGCGGTTGTGGTGCGTCCAGCGTGCGCTCGCCTAAGGAAGTGGTGTGGAAGTTCTGGTCGGAACCGGCCCGGTCAAAAACGTTCGGCAAAGAAAGCCTCGCGACAAGCCTGTTTCTCGGTAAATGGCTGACCATCGCATTCTTTATTGAAAGCCTTATGCTGGCATATGTTCCGGGCGAATCCATTGCAAGCGTGCTCGGTACGGGAAGTGTCTGGGCTATTCCAAGTGCGGTTCTGGTCGGCATTCCGGCGTACCTGAACGGCTATGCCGCACTGCCGCTGGTTGACGGATTGCTCGGTATGGGCGTCAGCCCGGGTGCCGGGATGGCATTTCTCGTGTCGGGCGGTATCACCAGCATCCCTGCGGCCATCGCCGTGTTTGCGCTGGTCAAACGTCCGGTTTTTGTCCTCTATATTGCCTTGGCACTGTGCGGCGGTACGTTGGCGGGTGTCGGATATCAGTTTCTCGTCGTCTAATCCCTGAACGGAGATCGCGATGACCGCGCGGCGCGCCATCATTTTCCTGGCGATCGGCGAAACCATCTATTGGGCCGGTTTATATTATATCTTTGCGGCGCTGCTGGTGCAGTGGGAAGCGGCCGAAGCCTGGCCGAAGACGTCGATCACGGCAGCTTTTACCGGCGCTATCCTGATGGCCGCCGTGTTCGCACCGATTGCCGGACGGCTTGTCGATCAAGGACGCGGCCCGCATGTTCTGACATTTGCTGCGCTGACAGCCGCGATGCTGGTTGCGTTGTTGCCGTTCACCAATTCGGTCTGGGTCTTCGGATTGATATGGCTCGGCGTCGGGGCGTGTCTGGGCGGTTGCCTTTACGAGACCTGCTTCTCGTTGATTACCCGAACCAGGGGTGACAGGGCGCGCCGTGATATTACCCTCGTCACGTTGGTCGCCGGGCTTGCCGGCACACTGTCCTTTCCGCTCAGCAATTCGATTGCCGATGCTTTCGGCTGGCACGCCGCAGCATGGACATTGGCGGGACTTGTGGTCTTTGTGGGTGTGCCTTTGGTTTGGACGGCGGCGCGCTTCCTGGAAAATGAATATCAAAAAGAACATGCCGTACTGACGGCAAATGACGACGGGGTCGAGAAACCCGTTTTCAGCATCCGTAACGTCCTCAGGAAACCGGCATTCTGGCTGCTGGCTATCGGTTTTGCCATTCTGGGCGGGAACCACGGGGTAATCATCAATCACATTCTGCCGATCCTGACCGATCGCGGGCTTTCCGCGGACGCCGCCGTGATCACGGCGTCCATGATCGGGCCGATGCAGGTTGCGGGCCGGCTCGCCATGATGGCGGCGGAACGGCGTGTCTCAAGCCACGGCATTACAACGGCGTGCTTCGTCGGTGTCGCCTGTGCCGGCACCGCGCTTTATTTCTCGCAGGCTTTTCCGGCGCTGGTTGTTGCCTTCGTGATCCTGCAAGGCAGCGGCCATGGGGTGACCAGCATCATGCGCCCGGTGATCACCAGGGAAATTCTCGGATCTCGGAACTTCGGTGCGATCAGCGGGGCCATGGCGGTGCCATATCTGCTGTCCTGGGCGATGGCGCCGGTCGCCGGGTCCCTGCTTTGGGAAGCCGGCGGTTACGATCTGGCGATCCTGGTGGTGATCGGTCTGGCCTGCAGCGGGCTTGTTTTATACCGCTCGGCGCTCCGCTTCGCGTCCTAGGTCCGGCGACGCGCCCTGGGGTGGGCCGCTGCGTGCACTTCCAATAGCCGCTCACCGTCGACTTCCGTATAGCGCTGCGTTGTCGACAGCGAAGCATGCCCCAGCAGTTCCTGAATGGTGCGCAAGTCGCCGCCGCCCGACAGCAAGTGCGTTGCAAAGCTATGCCTGAGCGCATGCGGTGTCGCTGTTTCCGTCAGGCCAAGAAGAGCCCGCACCCCGCGCATTGTGCGTTGCGCCAATGCCGGGTTTAACCGTTTGCCGCGTGCGCCGACGAACAACGGTCCGTCCTCGCCGACATCATGGGGGCAGATGGCAAGATAAGCTTCGATCTCGCGCGAGACACTTTTCAGCATCGGGACAACGCGCTGTTTATTGCCCTTGCCGGTGATGACGATCCGTTCCAGTCCGGCGACGTCGCGCCGGTTCAGCGAGATCGCCTCGCCGATCCGTAGTCCGCACCCGTAAAGCAGCGCGAACAAGGCGCGGTCACGTTTACCGTACCATGGTTCGCGGGCAATATCCTCGGCGGCGTCCAGGGTTTCAAAAGCATCTTCGACGCTCATCGGTTTCGGTACCGATTTCGGCAATCTTGGCGCCTCGGCATTGGTGATGGCTGTATTCGTGCAGATGCCGCGTTTGTCGAGAAACGAAAACAGGCTTTTCATTGCGCTTAAGGCGCGTGCCATGGAAACCGGGGTCAACCCGTCCGCCTGGCGTTCGGCCTGAAAAGCCCAAAGCTCGCTGCGGCCCATTTCCCGCAGATCGTCGATGCCGGGGGCATAGCCGAAATGACGATCAAGGAATCGCATGAAAATCGTGATGTCGTGGCTGTAGCTTTCGACCGTGCGTTCGGACAGCCGGCGTTCATGACGCAGCCACGAAACCCAGTCCTCAAGCACCGTCGCTACGGCGGGTTGGACCGGCAGTCCGATCAAGGTTTATCGCCGGAAAGCCGCATCACAGATGCTTCAATGATGCGCGCCAGGAAGGAAAACAGTTCGGTCCCCTGACCGGGGGCAAATGTGTTGTCGCGTGCGCCCAGCGCGATTAGTCCGTTCGGCATGGCGACGGACGGCTTGATCCGTGCAATGGCGGCTGATTTCACAAGGCCGGCTGCGTTGCCGAAGACGACGCCGTCGTCCCAGAACTCGCGATACAACTGGACGTCCTGATCGGCGCCAACGATGGCGTCGACCGTGCCCGGCGGCAGAGTGCGTAGATGTTCACTGAGAACCGTTACATTGGCGTGTGTAGATGGCTCGAAGCCGACGGCGGCGACATCGACGTCGAGCAGTATGGGCAAGTCGTCGGAAACAATGCGGTAAAGCTGATCCAGGGTGCTTGCGTGAAGCAGGGCCAGGATGGAGGCATGGGTTCGTGTCTGGATCGACATGTTGGATCGGCTGGTTTCGATCACATCCTGTGCGCATGTCCTGAGTTCGTCGATTTCGCTTTCGCGGCGCTGCAGTTGATAGCGCTGAAAATCGACCACGCCACCGGCGACAAACCTGTCCGGCAGTTCGACGCAATCCAGAACATCCGGATGCTCAATAAAGAAAGTCGGATTGTGCATCAGATATAAAGCGACATCGTCGGGGCTTATTGCCGCAACGCCGCTTTCGTCAGAATCCAGGACGTCGGTGATCTTTACACTCATAGCCTTCTCCCAGTGAAAGCCGTTAACACGCGAATCGTTTCATTATAGCTGCTTTCGCCTTAATACATAAGGAATGCACGATGAACGTTTCATAGAAGTTAATGACGGCATTATTGAGCCGGCTGAATTCGCAGGCGGGGCCAGGGTTGCAGTCCTGCTGCCACTGCCTTTGGCCGGACCATATGACTATCTGGTGAGCAAAGACGAAGTCTATCGGGTCGGGGACATCGTTGACGTGCCACTGGCATCAAGACGGGCGACCGGCGTCATTTGGGGGGCGGGGACCGGTGATGTCGATCCGGCCAAGCTACGTGAAGTCATCGCCAGGCGCGATGTGGCCCCGTTGCCGCCGGCATTGGTTCAACTCGTCGATTGGGTTTCCAGATACACACTCTATCCGCAAGGCGCGGTGCTCAGAATGGCCTTAAGCGTCCCCGATGCATTTGACCCGCCAAAGCCCGCGACGGTGTATGCCCTGGCGGCACACGTACCTGAATACCGCACGACCAAGGCGCGCGAGCGGGTGATCGCGTTTCTGAAAGAAAGCCCGCCGCTCGCCGTCGGCGATATTGCGCGCGAAGCGGGCTGCGGCGCTTCCGTCATCAAGGGGCTTGCTGATGCGGGTGTACTGGCGACCCTCAAGGTCAGCCCGGACAGTGACTGGCCGACCCCGCAACCCGCGCGCCGGGGGGTTGATCTCAGCGAAAAGCAGACGTCGGCGGCGCAGACACTCTGCGATGGCGTCGGCGACGGGTTTGGCGTCACACTGATCGACGGTGTCCCGGGGTCGGGCAAGACGGAAGTCTATTTCGAAGCCGTGGCCAAGGCGCTGACGCAGGGCAGGCAGGTCCTTGTGATGCTGCCCGAAATCGCATTGGGGGCGCAGTGGCTGGCCCGTTTCGAGGCCCGCTTCGGCACCGCGCCTGCGATGTGGCATTCGGAACTGACCATGGCGAAACGCCGCGATACCTGGCGCGCCGTTGCCGAGGGGCATATCCGCGTTGTCGTTGGCGCACGCTCGGCACTGTTTCTGCCATTTCATGAACTGGGTCTGATCGTCGTCGACGAGGAACATGACGCATCGTTCAAGCAGGAAGAGGGCGTCGTCTATCATGCCCGTGACATGGCCGTGGTCCGTGCGCAGTTGGAAAATATTCCGATTGTGCTGGTATCGGCGACGCCGTCGCTCGAAAGCGTCACCAACGTCAAGCGCGGACGGTATTCGGAAGTGACCCTGCCCGCCCGGCATGGCGGCGCCGAACTCGCCGGCGTTTCGGTGATCGATATGCGCAAGGACGGCCCGGCACGCGGCCGCTGGTTGTCGCCGATGCTGGCCGAGGCGCTGGCGGAGACTTTCGAGGCAGGCGATCAGGCGATGCTGTTTTTGAACCGGCGCGGCTATGCACCTCTGACGCTGTGCCGGACCTGCGGGCATCGGCTGCAATGCCCGCGGTGCACGGCATGGCTGGTCGAGCACCGCCTGGTCGGCCGGTTGCAATGTCATCATTGCGGATTCCAGACCAAGCCCCCGGAAACCTGCCCCAACTGCGAGGACAAGGAATCGCTGGTGCCTTGCGGGCCGGGCGTCGAGAGACTAGCCGAAGAAATTCAACTGTTGTTTCCCGAGGTGCGGACCGTGATCGCCGCCAGCGATATGGTGCACGGACCCAAACAGGCGGCTGAACTGGTGCGCCTGATAGAAGAGAAGGATATAGATCTGGTGATCGGCACACAGATCGTTGCCAAAGGATATCACTTTCCGGGGCTGACGCTGGTCGGCGTTGTCGATGCCGATCTTGGTCTTTCCGGCGGCGAGTTCCGGGCTGCTGAAAAAACCTTTCAACTGCTTTATCAGGTTGCCGGGCGGGCCGGGCGCGGCGAACGGCCAGGCCGGGTGTTTCTGCAGACCTATATGCCGGACCATGCGGTCATGAAAGCGATGGCCTGTGGCGATCGAGATGCCTTCATCGATGCCGAAAGTGCCGCGCGTGAAGCGGCGCACATGCCGCCGTTTGGCCGGTTGGTGGCGCTTATCGTTTCCGGCCGCGACGAAGCCGATGTCGATCAGTCGGCGGCGAATCTCGCCAGAGCCGCACCACGGGGAGAGGGGGTTCGGGTTCTGGGCCCCGCGCCGGCACCTCTGGCCTTGTTGCGCGGACGTCATCGGCGGCGCCTTTTGCTGTCTGCGCCCAAAGGGGCCAATCCGCAGGCTTTGGTCCGTGACTGGGTGCATAGGGCGCCTATTGCAAGGAAAGTACGTGTCCAGATTGACGTCGATCCGGTATCATTCTTCTAGGGGCATTTCCGGGTTTTTTAGTCCCCCCGGCATTTTTTCCGGACCGGCTGTGGAATTTAGATAATAAGCAATTGAAAACAATAGTGGTTTTGCACTGCAAAAAACCGTATTTAGCCGGGTTGCGCAGCCTTAATCAGTATGATACCTGTTCCCCGCTTTCGCAGGGTTGCCTTGCGGAACCGGGGATTGTCGTGGGATTGGCGTACGCCGGGTCTACGGCGCGTCAGAAGCACTAAACAACAGGCCAAACAAGGCCTAACGAGAGGGATTTCCCAGGTGGCATCGGATAGTTCGGGCGCGACCGGGTTGTCAGGTCGGTATGCGACGGCGCTCTTTGAGTTGGCCGAATACGACAAGCAACTCGATGAAGTCGCTAATGATCTTCAGCAATTGCGTGCGATGATCGACGATAGTGACGATCTTGCCCGTCTTATCAAATCGCCGGTTATTTCTCGTGACAATCAGATCCAGGCCATGGACGCGATATGCGAACAGGCCGGCTTCTCGACATTAACGAAGAATTTTGTCGGCGTGGTGGCGGAAAACCGCCGTTTGTTCGCGCTTGCCGGCATGATCAAGGCGTATCAGACATTGCTGGCCGAAAGCCGGGGTGAAGTGAATGCCGAGGTGGTTTCCGCCAAGGCTTTGACCGAAGCTCAGCTTACCGGCATCGAAGACGCGCTTAAGAAAGCGATCGGCTCCAAAGTACAGGTTGATCAACGTGTCGACGAGACACTGCTTGGCGGTCTTGTTGTCCGGGTCGGATCGCGAATGGTCGATAATTCATTAAAAACCAAACTGCAGAAAATGCGCCTCGCCATGAAAGGGATTGGCTGATGCAAATCAAAGCCGCAGAGATTTCCAATATCCTCAAGAAGCAGATCAAGGACTTCGGGAACGAAGCCGAAGTCGCCGAAGTCGGTCAGGTTCTGACCGTCGGTGATGGCATCGCCCGCGTTTATGGTCTCGACAAAGTGCAGGCCGGCGAGCTCGTCGAGTTCCCTGGCGGCATCAAGGGGATGGCCCTGAACCTCGAAACCGACAACGTCGGTATCGTTATTTTCGGCGATGACCGTACGATCAAGGAAGGCGATACCGTCAAACGGACCGGCGACATCGTCGACGTGCCGGTTGGCAAAGGCCTGTTGGGCCGTGTTGTCGACGCACTCGGCAACCCGATCGACGGCAAGGGTGAAATCGACTCCACCGAGCGCGCACTGGTCGAAGTCAAGGCGCCGGGCATCATCCCGCGTAAGTCGGTGCACGAACCGATGCAGACGGGCCTCAAAGCCATCGATTCGCTGATCCCGGTCGGTCGTGGTCAGCGCGAGTTGATCATCGGGGACCGCCAGACCGGTAAAACCGCCGTCATTATCGACACCATTCTGAACCAAAAGTCGATCAACGACGCGACGGATGATGATTCCAAGAAACTTTTCTGCATCTATGTGGCCGTTGGTCAGAAGCGCTCGACCGTTGCTCAGCTGGTCAAGACGCTGTCCGACTTCGGTGCTCTCGAATACTCGGTTGTCGTTGCCGCGACAGCATCCGATCCGGCCCCGTTGCAGTTCCTGGCGCCGTATGCCGGTTGCGCCATGGGTGAGTACTTCCGCGACAACGGCATGCACGCGGTTATCTTCTATGACGATCTGTCGAAACAGGCGGTTGCCTATCGTCAGATGTCGCTTTTGCTTCGCCGTCCGCCGGGTCGTGAAGCTTATCCGGGCGACGTCTTCTATCTTCACTCGCGCCTTCTCGAGCGCGCGGCTAAGATGGGCGATGCGGCCGGTGCCGGTTCTCTGACGGCGCTGCCTGTGATTGAAACCCAGGCCGGTGACGTGTCGGCATACATTCCGACCAACGTTATCTCGATTACCGATGGTCAGATCTTCCTGGAAACGGACTTGTTCTTCAAAGGCATCCGCCCGGCGGTGAACGTCGGTCTGTCGGTGTCACGTGTTGGTTCTGCAGCACAGATCAAGGCGATGAAGCAGGTTGCCGGCTCGATCAAGCTTGAACTGGCACAGTACCGTGAAATGGAAGCCTTCGCGCAGTTCGCCTCCGATCTGGATGCATCGACGCAGAAGCTTCTGGCGCGTGGCTCGCGTCTGACCGAACTTCTCAAGCAGCGCCAGTACCAGCCGCTGCCGGTTGAAGAGCAGGTTGTTGCGATCTTCGCCGGTGTGGAAGGCTATCTCGATGGTATCAATCTGAACCAGGTGACCGATTTCGAACAGCGCTGGCTCGACGAAATCCGTGACAAGGGTAAGGATATCCTGAAAGCGATCCGTGAAGAAGGCGCGCTTTCCGATGATACCAAGGACAAACTGAGCAAGATGCTCGACGAGTTCACGAAGAACTTCTCGTAAGCTGACGAATAAGGACCGGGTAGACGCCACATGGCTAATCTGAAGGACCTGAAAGGCCGGATCTCGAGCGTTAAGAAGACGCAGAAGATCACGAGCGCGATGAAGATGGTTGCGGCTGCCAAGCTGCGCCGTGCCCAGGAAGGTGCCGAACAGGCGCGTCCCTATGCCGAGCGCATGCATCGCATTCTTACTTCCATCGCAAAAAGCGTCGGTGATACCGAAGGCGCGCCGAAATTACTGGCGGGCACCGGTGGCAACCGTCAGCTCTATGTGGTTTGCGCATCCGACCGCGGGCTGTGCGGCGGTTTCAACGGTACAATCGTCCGTGAAACGCGTCGGCGTCTGCGCGAATGTGCTCGGAACGGTACTGAATTCAAGATCATCACAATCGGCCGCAAGAGCCGCGACCTTCTGCGTCGTGAGTTCGACGATAAGATCATCGCGAGCTTCACCGATATCGGCCGTCGCGGTGTTGAATTCGACGAAGCTGTTGAAGTTGCCGAAAAAATCACGGAGCTGTTCGACGCGGATGAATTCGACGTCTGCACCGTCATCTTCAACAAATTCAAGTCGGCGATCAGTCAGATCGTTACGCCGCAGCAACTGATCCCGTTCGCCATGGAAGACAATGGCGACGAGGGTGAGGAAGAAAAGCAGGCTGGTGGCGCACGTGCCGTCTATATCTTCGAGCCTGAAGAAGAGGAAATCCTCGCAGACCTGCTGCCGCGGAATATTGCGACGCAGATCTTCCAGGCGCTTCTTGAGAGCTCGGCATCCGAACACGGCGCACGAATGACCGCTATGGACAATGCAACGCGAAATGCGGGCGATATGATCGATAACCTGACGATGACCTATAACCGGACCCGTCAGGCTGTGATTACCAAGGAACTTATTGAAATCATCTCGGGCGCGGAAGCGCTCTGATAACCCAGAGGCCGTAAGGCAACGGAGCTAAACGATGGCAAACAACGTCGGTAAAATTACCCAAGTCATGGGCGCGGTTGTGGACGTGCAGTTCGAAGGCGAACTGCCGGCGATCCTGAACGCGCTTCACGTCCAGAACCAGGATAAGCTGCTGGTTCTGGAAGTGGCTCAGCACCTTGGTGAGAGCATGGTTCGTACCATTGCAATGGACTCGACCGAAGGTCTGCAGCGCGGCCTTGAAGCGACCGACACCGGTGAAGCGATCTCGGTACCGGTCGGACCGGAATGCCTCGGCCGTATCATCAACGTCATCGGCGAGCCGATCGACGAACGCGGTGAAGTCAAAACGAAAAAGCGGGCTCCGATCCACGCTCAAGCCCCGGCGTTTGTCGACCAGTCGACGGAAACCGAAATTCTGACCACGGGCATCAAGGTCGTCGACCTGATCGCACCTTACGCTAAGGGCGGTAAGATCGGCCTGTTCGGTGGTGCCGGTGTCGGCAAGACGGTTCTGATCATGGAATTGATCAACAACGTCGCCAAAGGCCACGGTGGTTACTCCGTGTTTGCCGGCGTTGGCGAACGTACCCGCGAAGGGAACGACCTTTATCACGAAATGATCGAATCCGGCGTTATCGACCTCGAAGGTGACGGCTCCAAGGCCGCGCTGGTTTACGGTCAGATGAACGAACCGCCCGGTGCCCGTGCCCGTGTCGCGCTGACCGGTCTTACCCAGGCCGAATATTTCCGCGATGAAGAAGGCCAGGACGTGCTGTTCTTCGTCGATAACATCTTCCGCTTTACCCAGGCTGGTTCCGAGGTTTCGGCGCTTCTCGGCCGCATCCCGTCGGCTGTGGGTTATCAGCCTACGCTGGCGACCGACATGGGGAACATGCAGGAACGGATCACGTCGACCAACAAGGGTTCGATCACGTCCGTGCAGGCCATTTACGTGCCGGCCGATGATTTGACCGATCCGGCCCCGGCGACGTCCTTTGCGCACCTTGATGCGACCACGGTTCTTAGCCGTCAGATTGCCGAGCTTGGCATCTATCCGGCGGTTGATCCCTTGGATAGTAACTCGCGTATCCTTGACCCGCGGGTCATCGGTGACGAGCACTATGGTGTTGCGACCAGGGTTCAGCAAACGCTGCAGTCCTACAAGAACCTGCAGGACATCATCGCCATTCTGGGTATGGATGAACTTTCGGAAGACGACAAACTGACCGTTGCACGGGCGCGCAAGATTCAGCGCTTCATGTCGCAGCCGTTCCACGTTGCCGAAGTGTTCACCGGTACGCCGGGTGTTCTGGTATCGCTCGAAGACACCATCAAAGGCTTTAAGGGTATCGTCGAAGGGGATTACGACCATCTGCCGGAATCGGCTTTCTACATGGTCGGCACCATCGAAGAAGCCGTCGAAAAAGCCAAAAAGATGGCTGCCGAAGCCGCTTAATCGTTTCCGAAGGAGCGACAAATGGCCGAAATGGTCGAATTTGAACTTGTCTCACCGTCACGGCTCCTTAAATCGGAGCCGGTGGAGATGGTTGTCGTGCCGGGCGCCGAAGGCGACGTCGGTATCCTGCCGAACCACTCACCTTTGATCTGCTCGGTCCGTCCGGGTGTCATCAAGGTGTTTGAGGGCGGCAAGGTAACCGAGGAAATCTTCGTTGCTGGTGGTTTCTGCGAGGTTTCGCCGGAACGTTGCACCGTGCTTGCGGAAGAGGCGGTTCTCGTTAACGATCTCAATCGGCAGGATGCTGAAGAGCGACTCCGACAAGCCAAGGAAAAAGTAGCCTCGGCCACGGAACATGAGATTGAGGAAGCGCGAAAGCACCTTAATCTTGCCGAGGAAATGATGGCGGCCATCGAATACGTGGAACGGGGCCGCTAAGGCCTTCGGCGAACTGGTTTCATTAGAAACGCGGCGCTTGTAGGCGCCGCGTTTTTTGTTTTGAGAATGATGATGGTCGAAATCCGCACGCAACGCCTTGAACTAAAACCATATGTCGCCACGGATGCGCCAATGATGGCAGCATTACACAGCGATCCAGTGGTCATGGATTTCATGAAGGGTTCGAAACCCTTGAATGCGTCAGAAGCGGCGGAAACCTTCCAGCGGTATCTGCAGGGGTGGCAAAATGACGGGCATAGCCTTTTTGCAGTCCGGCAGAAGTCGGCGGGCGCGTTTGTCGGCGAATGTGGTTTCTGGCATCGGCCCGACAAGCCCGGTGTATCCATGCGGTTTCTGTTGCATCAGTCATACTGGGGCCAAGGGTTCGGTACGGAAATGAACGAAGCCGTGACAGCCTGGCTGTTTACGGAAACGGACGTGAAGTCTTTCTGGGCGGTGACGCAGTCCAGAAACAAGGGGGCTGTGGCGATCCTGCGACGATTAGGCGGGTACGTAAGCGAAACAGCGCATATGGGCATAGAAGGCCTGCTGCGCTTCGACGTAACCCGACCAGCCTGGGAACAATCCCGGGCGCTAGTGCAGGACGATTGAAATGACGAACTTAATGACGGAGCGGTTGACGCTTCGGCCCTATAGCGAAGCGGACTTTGAGGCATTTGCGAAAATGCACGGCGATCCTTTGTTGAAGGCCAATACCCATGCCAAGGCCATGAACCGGTTGCAGGCGCGGGATCTTTTCGATGGTTATATGGCGACTTTTGCCAAGGATGGATTCGGCATGCTGAACGTCCGTCTGACGGATGGCGATCAGGACGTCGGTGAATGCGGTCTATGGTTCCGCGAGGATGCGGGGGGATATACGCTCCGCTATACCATTCGTAAAACGCACTGGAACCTCGGCTACAGCATCGAGGCCGTCCGTGCTGTGCTCGATGATGCATTCAACACGCAGGGGCTGGACAAGGTTCAGGCCATCGCCATGAACCATAATATACGCTCCGTGAAAGTTCTTGAACGCGCGGGTTTCCTGCAGACGGAAGGCAGTTTCCGCGATGTCGCGGGGTTTCTCAGGTTTGAGATGACGAAGGTGCGCTGGCTGCATCAGGCCGCCTGATCACGTCACTGCCTAGGTTCCCCTGAGCCGGTCGATATCACGCCGTTCTCGTTTTGTCGGCCGGCCGGCCCCGCTATCGCGCTTGGCGACCGGGGCCGGTCTGTCCGGGTCGTCCTTTTTGGGCGGTGGCGGCGACATGTCGTTATAGAGTGCTTGCGCGGCACTTGCGGGACCGCGCTTGTCCGCCAGGGCAACGATCTCGACGACCCGGACAAAGCCACGCACGAACGTCAGCACGTCCCCCGGCTTGACGCTGTAATTGGCTTTTTCGACCCGCTGTGAATTGACCCGGACATTGCCGCCGGTGACGAAGTTCTGCGCCAGGGTCCGCGTCTTGAAAAAACGGGCATGCCATAGCCATTTGTCGATGCGGATGGTTCCTCCGGACAATGTCAGCTCCCGAAAGAAAGGTCTTTAAGCTTGGCGAACGGCGAGTGCGGATCGGCCACAGGCAATGGCTTGTCTGTTTTCGGTTTGCGCTTCTGTGTCTTGCGGCCGCTTTCACGGGCGCGTATGGGGCGATAGAGGTCCGCCGGGGAGCCGTCTTCGGCCTTGCGTTGTGTGCGTTTGAAGCCGATTGCCTGCATCACGGACGGGAACTGTTCAAGATTGGCCCCGATCAGCGAGATCAATTCCGGTGTCGGAGCGAATGCGCCGGATTTCGCCAGCAACCAGGCCTTCGAGGTCAATCGTTCGGCCATATCGATGCGGACGGCAAGCGGTCCCAGCGGCCGGTAACCACAGGCTTCCAGGAAATCGCGATTGTCGCGCCGCTGGAGCGGCACAGACGCGCGTCCCGGCTGAGGGATCGGCGGAATATGGCGGTATCCGTTCGACAACGCCCAGAGCAGGGCGCGCCAGCGGATGGCATTGGGTTTCAAAAGTGCCGGGATATACGCCATGTCCCGGCCGATACGGACGCCGAGTTCGCGCAACACCTTACGGTCGGCCCGGCCCAGGGCGTCGATCTGTTCAGCCGCATCGCTGCGCCTGAGTGAGCCCAACCCCTCCATCAACTGGAAACCCAGGCCACGGGCCGCCCCCTTAAGCAGATCGGACTGCATGGCGAAGAGGGGGGCAAATACCTGTGCGATTTCGCCGTCCAGCCAATCCTGTAGGCGGCGCTCAATGGCCGAGCGGTCCGATGCTTCCAGCACGTCATCGGCGATGACCACCAGTTCCGGGCGAAGATCGGATTTGCCTTTCACCAGCCGCGCGATTTCATCACCTTCGCACAGTATCCGCGGCAGATGATTGTCTTCCGGCTCTTCCAGCGAAAAAGCGTCGTTGGCCGCAGCGATAATGGTCGCGGCCTTACGGGTCATTTCGCGGCGGATTGCGCGGTGTGCCGCATTGGCGACAGCGCGCCCGGCATCACCTTCGATCAAGGCGTCGAAATAAAAGCGCAACCCTTGTAGGCGCCCGACAGGTTCGCCTTCGATCAGCACCTCGCCATTGTTCCGCACGGCGGCAACAAGGTCCGGATTGTCTTTCAGTTTGGCGATCAGAACCGAGGTTTTGCGGTCGACAAAGCGATGCGTAAGGCGTTCATGCAGGGCGTCCGAAAGCTTGTCCTCGATGGCACGCGTGCGGGCCTGCCAGTGCTGGGCATCCAGCACCCAGTCATTGCGGAATGAGACATAGGTCCAGGTCCGGATGCCGGCGATGCGCCCGATCAGCGTATCGATATCCCCGTCGGTCCGTTCCAGCCGTTTGACATTGGCGGCGATCCAGTCCGGCGGCAGGCGTTCGGCCCCCGATGTCAGATGCCGGTAGATCGACATGGCGAGGCTGGCGTGGGCATCGCTCATGACGCCGCGGAAATCGGGAATCTGGCAGACGTCCCATAACAGCGCCACGCGTTTGTGGCCTTTGGCCTTGGCGGCAATGTCTTCTTCCTTGCGCAGGCGGTCGAAAATCAGTTCGTCATCGGCGGTTCTGGTCCGTTGCAGGCCTGATTTGTTCGGCCGCTGGTTAAGAGTGTTCTTGAGTGCGGCAAGAGATGATGTATCAAGTTCCGTGTTTCGCCAGTATATATGCTCTAGCGCATCGAAGCGGTGTTCCTCGATCTTTTCGGCGATTTCGTCTGCAAGGATGCCGGCATCCGCCGTCGTGCCGAAGGTGCCGTCATTCATATGGCGCCCGGCACGGCCCGCTGCCTGTGCCAGTTCTGAGGCCGTCAAATGGCGCACCCGCCGGCCATCGAATTTCTTGAGCGCGGCAAAGGCGACGTGATCCACGTCCATATTCAGGCCCATGCCGATGGCGTCCGTGGCGACAAGGTAATCCACCTCGCCGGACTGATACATGCCCACTTGCGCATTGCGGGTGCGTGGGCTGAGTGCGCCCAGCACCACGGCGGCGCCGCCGCGCTGGCGGCGGATCAACTCGGCGATGGCATATACATTCGAGGCGGTAAACGAGACCACGGCTGAGCGTGCCGGCAGACGGTTGATCTTCGCAGGACCGACATGGGTCAGGACGGAAAAGCGGGGCCGGGTGACGATTTCGGCCTCGGGCACAAGATACCTGAGCAGCGGGCGGATGGTTTCCGCGCCCATGAACATGGTTTCTTCGCGCCCGCGTGCGTGCAGCAGTCTGTCGGTGAATATATGCCCCCGGTCGGGGTCAGCGCACATCTGGATTTCATCTATGCCGACAAAGGCGACGTCGTGGTCAAGCGGCATCGATTCGACCGTGCATAAAAACCATTTGGCATTTTTCGGCAGGATTTTCTCCTCGCCGGTGATCAAGGCGACCCGATCCTTGCCTTTTATGGAGATGGCCCGGTCGTAGTTTTCTCGCGCCAGAAGCCGGAGAGGGAAGCCGATGATGCCCGACGCGTGGCCAAGCATCCGCTCCATCGCAAAATGGGTTTTCCCGGTGTTGGTCGGGCCAAGTACGGCACTGATCCACCCCGGTTCATGCAGAGCCGTAGACATGTATCGACACTGGCGCGATGCGGGGCGGATTTCAAGCCCGGATCACCGACAGATGTTTTGTTTAAGGATGATTGCAGCGAACGATGAGAACGTTAAGATACCTGCGCTCAAAGGGGAACGAACGGCATGCGTATTCTTGTCGTCGACGACGACCATTTTTCACTTCTCGCCATGGCCCGGTCGTTGCGCCAGGCAGGGTATGACGTTGTCGAGGCAATGCGCGCCGAGCAGGTGCTGAAAGCTGCCGAGCACGGCGATTTTGCCGTTGTCATCATGGATATTTTCATGCCAGGGATCGGCGGTATTCAGGCCATTCAAAGAATTCGCGAGCAAAATTCGGAGTGCATCATTTTCGCGGTCTCAGCCGGCATGGGGAATATGCCCGGCGAGGACGCCATCCGGGCCGCCGTCAAGATCGGTGCGAACGGCGGCTTTACAAAGCCCCTGGATATCGATGCCTTGATGAAAGCTGTCCGCGAAGTTGGCGATCCAGCGCCGCCCGAGGACGCCTGAAGCCCGGATTTTAGCCTTTTAAGGGGTTGCGAAGCCGAAAAAACCGACACATATCGGGGCAGGTGTCTTGACTGTGTGTCTCGGGGGAGAGGCGGCGTGGCACCGGGTAATTTTAAGACGGGGTGATTAAGAGCATGAGCAAAGAGACCTATTCATTTCAGGCCGAAGTCGGGAAGATTCTCGATATCGTGGCCCATTCCCTTTACAGCCAGAAAGAGGTGTTCCTGCGCGAGCTGATCTCGAACGCATCCGATGCCTGTGACAAGCTGCGCTACCGGGCGCTGACCGAGCCGAACCTGATGTCAGGTGACGGCTTTGAGATTGCGATCCGTATCGACGCCAAAGCCAAGACCCTTACGGTATCGGATAACGGCATCGGCATGAGCAAGGACGACATGATCGACTCGCTCGGCACCATCGCCAAATCCGGCACGCAAGCGTTCATGGAAGGTCTTAAGGAAGCCCAGGCAGGTGGCGATGACGCGAAGATGGCCCTGATCGGTCAGTTCGGCGTCGGCTTTTATTCCTCGTTCATGGTTGCCGACAAGGTCGAGGTTGTCAGCCTCAAGGCCGGCGAAAAAGCAGCCTGGCGGTGGACGTCCGATGGACACGGCGCATTTGAAATAGAAGAAGCCGAACACGAAGGTCACGGCACGGACGTCATCGTGCACATTAAGAAAGATGCCAAGGAATTCCTGGAAGCGGCGCGCGTTGAAAACGTCGTGAAAACCTATTCCGACCATATCGCGCAACCGGTCGTCTTGAAGGCGGCAAAGGACGGCGATGAGGACAAGACGCTGAACAGCGCATCAGCGCTTTGGACCCGCGACAAGAAAGACATCAGCGACGAACAATACAACGAATTTTATCACCACGTCGGCATGGCTTTCGATGAGCCGTGGTTGACGCTGCACAACAAAGCCGAAGGGGTGATCAGCTACACCAATCTTCTGTTTGTCCCGTCGAGCCGTCCGTTCGACCTGTTCCATCCGGAACGAAAGGGGCATTTGAAGCTCTATGTGAACCGGGTCTTCATCACCGATGATTGCGATGCACTGATCCCGGGATACCTGCGCTTCGTCAAAGGCATTGTCGACAGCGAGGACATCGACCTCAACGTCAGCCGGGAAATGCTGCAACACAATCCGGCGGTGGCGAAAATCCGCAAGGCACTGGTTAAACGGATTCTCGGTGAGTTGAAGAAGAAAGCGGACAAGAAGCCCGAAGAGTACGCGGAATTCTGGGACACCTTCGGCATGGTGCTGAAAGAAGGCATCCATGAGGATTTCGAGAACCGCGACCGGTTGCTTGAGCTCGCGCGCTTCAAGTCTTCAGCCCAGGACGGTTGGACGTCGCTCAAGGACTACATCGAGCGCATGAAGGAAGGCCAGGACGCGATCTACTATATTTCCGGCGCCGACGCCGAACAGGCGGCGAAAAGCCCGCAACTCGAAGGCTTCCGTGCCAAGGGTGTCGAAGTGCTGTTCATGACCGATCCGGTTGACGAATTCTGGATGCCCGCCATCGGCCAGTTCGAAGAGAAACCGTTCAAATCGGCGACCCGTGGCGGCGTCGATCTGTCGGCCATTAGCGGGGCCGACGACAAGAACAGGGACGGTGACAAGGATGACACCAAGGACGAGGCGGCAGGCGGGATCGATGCCCTGACGATGGCGTTCAAACTGGCGCTTGGCGATAAGGTCAAGGATGTGCGGACATCGTCACGCCTGACCGACAGCCCAGTCTGCCTGGTTGCCGACGAGGGTGATATGGATATGCATCTGGAAAAGCTTCTTAAGGCGCATAATCAGATCGATGCGGCGTCGCCCAGGGTCCTTGAGATCAATCCCAAGCATGCGCTGATCAAGCACCTGAGCGCGATCGCCGAAAAGGATGCAACGGATAAGATGCTGGAAGATGCAGCTTACCTGCTGCTCGATCAGGCGCGCATCGTCGAAGGTGAGCCGGTCGTCGATCCGCAGGATTTCATTCGCCGTATGACAGCGATGATGCAAAAAGGAATGGCGGCCTGATCGCCGCCATTCTTACGTCCCGCTTTTCTGAAGGGGCTTAGCTGAGCGACGCGCAGAACCGCTGGATGCGCTGACACGCGTCTTCCAGCAATTCCGTGGCCGTGGCATAGGAAATGCGGAAATGCGGGCTCAGCCCGAACGCTTCGCCATGCACGGCGGCGACACCTTCCGCTTCCAGAAGTTCGACCACGAAATCCTCGTCGTTCTCGATAACCTTGCCGCCAGGGGTCTTCTTACCGATCGTGCCGGCGCATGACGGATAGACGTAAAACGCCCCTTCAGGGGTTGCACAACTCAGGCCCGGTGCCTGGTTCAGCATGCTGACGACCAGATCGCGGCGTTCCTTGAAGATCGCATTGTTCTTTTCGATGAAATCGTGCGGCCCGTTCAGGGCGGCAATCGACGCTGCCTGCGATACGGCGGCGGTGTGCGTGATCGACTGGGACTGAACCATGGTCATGGCCTTGATCAGTTCCTTTGGGCCGCCACAGAAGCCGACGCGCCAGCCGGTCATGCAATAGGCTTTCGACATGCCGTTCATGGTCAGGGTGCGGGATTTCAGTTCCGGCGTCACCTGGGCAATGGTCTTGAATTTGAAGTCGTCATAGACAAGGTGCTCATAGATATCGTCGGTCAGAATCCACACGTGTTCATGTTTCTTCAGGACCTCGCCAAGGGCTTTCAGGTCCTGTTCCGTATAGCCGCTGCCGGTCGGGTTCGACGGCGAGTTTAAAATCAACCAACGGGTCTTCGGCGTGATCGCCGCTTCCAGCTGTGCCGCCGTCAGTTTGAAGTTGGCCTCTTTCGGGCAATCGACAACGACCGGCACGCCATCGAAAAGGACGGCGATGTCCGGGTAGCTGACCCAGTAAGGGGCAGGGACGATAACCTCGTCGCCGGGGTTCAGCGACGCCATCATGGCGTTGAAGATGACCGGCTTGCCGCCACAGCTGACGTGAATTTCGTCGCGGGTATATTCCAGATCGTTGTCGCGCTTGAATTTGGCGATAATCGCGTCCAGCAGTTCCGGCACACCGTTGACGTTGGTGTAGCGGGTCATGCCCTCATCCAGCGCCTTCTTGGCGGCGTCGATAACGTGTTGCGGCGTATCGAAGTCGGGCTCCCCCGCGCTCAAGGAAATGATATCGCGCCCGGCGGCAGCAAGATCGCGGGCTTTCTGCGTGATGGCGATGGTGGGGGACGGCTTGATGACGTTCAGGCGATCGGCAACGATGGACATCGGGAAACTCCGCTGAATGAATTGGCAGGTTTGTTTGAAACCGGCGGAACTTTACGCCCAGCCTTTGCTTTCGGCAAGGTTTGCCCCGATATCATCTCAATTTCAGCCAAATTTCGCCAAATCCGTCCTGTCTGATGATCCGCATGCCTGAAACCGGAAGGAAGCGGCATGGCCTTGTGCGTCACATCGACCCGCCTGCAGGAGATCGCCGGCATCGTTCTGATTGCTGCGGGTCTGGTTTTCGCAGGCTACGGCTATTACCTGCCGGCCAAGGCGGCGCTGGCGCGGCTTTTAGTGGCGCGGGCCTGGGAAGCCGCCCCCGGGGATGGCCCTGCACCGCGCCCCTGGCCGTGGGCGGACACCCGACCGGTGGCGCGGATCGGTATGCCGAAGCGTGATGTGTCGGTGCTCGTTCTGGCGGGCGGTCACGGTCCCGCCTTGCCGTACGGTGCGGCACTTGTCGACGGCACCGCCACGCCGGGCGGGCCGGGCCATAGTGTCATTGCCGCCAGCCGCGAGCGGCAATTCGCCTTTCTGCGTCATATCCGTATCGGCGACCCGATCGAAGTCGAGCGCCCGGGGGGCGTGAAGGTTGCCTATGTGGTGGTTGAAAAGAAAATCCTCGATGTGCGTAAACAGAAGATCGAGATCGAACCCGCGGCCGATTTTCTTACCCTTGTGACCTGTTATCCGTTTTCTGACTGGAACCCGAAGGGCCCGTTTCGGTACGTCGTCACGGCGGTGGCCGATCCCGCCTAGCACGGGGCGGCAAGGTCGCCTATATAAGAGTGCATGGATACGCGCCCGATTTTCATCCCGGAAGCCCGCCCGGCCTTTTCCGAGGCCGCAGACTTCAAGCTGACCTCGCCGTTCGAGCCCAACGGCGACCAGCCGCAGGCCATCGACGCGCTGACGGCAGGCCTCGAGGAGGGGGAGCGCGAGCAGGTGCTGCTCGGCGTTACCGGATCGGGCAAGACGTTTACCATTGCGCACTGTTTGCAGAACCTGAAACGCCCGGCGCTGGTGCTGGCACCGAACAAGACCCTGGCGGCACAGCTCTATTCGGAAATGAAGGACTTTTTCCCGGACAACGCCGTCGAATATTTCGTCAGCTATTACGATTATTATCAGCCCGAGGCCTATGTGCCGCGGACCGACACCTATATCGAAAAAGACGCCTCGGTGAACGAACAGATCGACCGCATGCGCCATTCGGCAACGCGCGCCCTGCTGGAACGCCCTGACACCATCATCGTTGCCTCGGTGTCGTGCATCTATGGTATCGGCGCGGTCGAGACCTATTCCGAAATGACGGTGAAACTCCGACCCGGCAGCACGGTTGAGCAACGCGAGCTGATGAAAAAGCTGGTGACACTGCAATACCAGCGCAACGACCAGAACTTCTATCGCGGCTCGTTCCGGGTCCGGGGCGACGTGATCGAGCTGTTCCCGAGCCATATGGAAGATCGTGCCTGGCGGCTGTCGTTCTTTGGTGACGAGCTGGAAGGGATCTGGGAAATTGATCCGCTGACCGGTGAAAAGACGGCATCTCTGGCGGAAATCACCGTCTACCCGAACAGCCACTACGTGACGCCGCGCCCGACGCTGATGCAGGCGATCCCGCAGATACAGGCGGAATTGAAGGAAACGCTCGCACGGCTCCGTGCTGAGAACAAACTGTTGGAAGCTCAGCGCCTTGAAGAACGCACGACGTTTGATATCGAAATGCTGGAAACCACCGGGCATTGCGCCGGGATCGAGAACTATTCGCGCTATCTGACCGGGCGTAACCCGGGCGACCCGCCGCCGACGCTGTTCGAATACCTGCCCGAAAATGCGATCCTCGTGGTCGATGAAAGCCATGTCACGGTGCCGCAGATCGGCGGCATGTACCGGGGCGACTTCAACCGGAAATCGACGCTGGCGGAATTCGGCTTTCGCCTGCCGTCGTGTATCGACAACCGGCCTTTGAAGTTCGAGGAATGGGACGCCATGCGCCCGCAGTCGATCTTTGTGTCGGCAACGCCCGGCCCGTGGGAGATGGAGCGTACCGGCGGCGTCTTCGTCGAACAGGTCGTGCGTCCGACCGGCCTGATCGATCCTGAATGCTTTATCCGCCCCGTCGAAACACAGGTCGATGACCTTTTGGGCGAATGCCGCGAGGTTGCCGCCAAGGGCATGCGGGTGCTGGTCACGACCCTGACCAAGCGCATGGCCGAAGACCTGACGGAATACCTGCACGAACACGGCATCCGCGTGCGCTACATGCATTCCGATATCGACACCCTGGAGCGGATTGAAATCATCCGCGATCTACGCCTCGGCGCGTTCGATGTCCTGATCGGCATCAACCTTTTGCGTGAAGGGCTGGATATTCCCGAATGCGCGCTGGTGGCGATCCTGGATGCCGACAAGGAGGGCTTTCTGCGTTCCAAGACTTCGCTGGTGCAGACCATCGGCCGGGCTGCCCGCAACGTCGACGGCCGCGTCATTCTGTATGCCGACAAGATGACGGACAGTCTTGAGTACGCCATCAGTGAGACCAACCGGCGGCGCGAAAAGCAGGAAGCCTACAACAAGGAACACGGTATCACGCCGCAGAGCGTGAAGAAGAACATCTCCAACGCCATCGAAAGCGTCTATGAAAAGGATTACGTGACCGTCGATACCGGGGTTTCCGGCGAGGTCCAGCATGTCGGCCACAATATCCAGAAAGTCATCGCCGACATGAACGACCGGATGCAGGCCGCCGCCGCCAATCTGGAATTCGAGGAAGCGGCGCGGCTCAGGGATGAAATCCGCCGCCTCGAAGCGCACGAACTGGGCCTCGACCGGCCGGGGATTTCGAACAAGGCGCGCGCCAGCTGGCAGCCGGAAGGCAAGAAGAAAAAGCGGCGGGGGCGTTAAATCACAGGTGACTTGGGGATGGCAGGGTCGGCCAAGCTGCCGTCCGAGATGAACTACCCCTCCACCATCGCCGTCTTGCGATAGACCACCGAAAAATTGTTGGCCGGCATCTGCACGGTCTTGATCAGGTGCAGCCCGCGCCGGCGCGCTTCCAGCGCCACGTCGTCGAGATTGCGGATACCCCACGACGCATCACTGGCCCGGAGCGACTGATCGAACGTTTCATTGCCGGGGGACGTGTGCCTGCCGCCGATCTTGTAAGGCCCGTACATATAAAGAATGCCGCCTTCGGGGAGGATGCGGCCGGCCCCGTCGAGAAGGCCCGTGCAGGCTTCCCAGGGCGCGATATGAATCATGTTGGTGCAGACAATGGCGTGCGCTTCCGAGACCGGCCAGGGGTCAGCGGTGACATCCAGATGTATCGGTTCCAGAAGGTTCTCCAGCCCGCTTTCGTCACGCCAGGCGCTGACGGAATCCCGCAGTTCAGGGTCTATGTCGCTCGGTTGCCAGCGAATGCCATTGAGCGCGGCGGCAAAATGAACCGCGTGCTGGCCGGTGCCGCTGGCGATTTCCAGGACAAGGCCGGTATCGGGCAGAACCTGTTTCAGGACATCGAGAATCGGGTCCTTGTTGCGTTCGGACGCCGTCGAAATCTGCTTTAGGTGCTCATTGCGTTCCATAAGCGGGAGGGTGCCGCCCGGGTCATGGCGTGACAAGTTAAAACCGCAGTTTAATCATGGTTGTTAGTCGCAAAAGCCTGTGATACCCAACCGCATGCTCACGATTATCAAATCGTTTCTCAATGGGGGTAACGAGACGCCCCAGTCCGCCGGAGACAGCGCCGATGCGCTGGCCGCGGCGGCAGTCGCCGTGCTGGTCGAAACCGCACTGCTGGACGGAGATTTCGATCAGCGTGAGCGCGAAGCCATTCATTCCATATTGGTTGATCGTTTCGCCATATCGGCGGATGATGCCGGAATCCTGATCGACGACGCCGTCGCCGGGCACGAGGATGCAAACAGGGTCTATGCGGCGACGCGCCTGATCCGTGAGGAATTTACCGATGCCGAGCGCATCGATGTGATGGAGATGTTGTGGGAGGTCGCATATGCTGACGGGATGCTTCACGATTATGAGGCTAATCTGGTCAGACGGGTCGCCGGGCTTTTGTACGTCCGTGACCGTGACAGCGGCCAGGCCCGCAAAAGGGTCTTAGAACGTTTGGGTTTGGATACTACCGAGTGAGGGTTTGAGTATGACGTATATCGTTACCGAGAATTGCATTAAATGTAAGTATCAGGACTGTGTCGAAGTCTGTCCCGTCGATTGCTTTTACGAGGGCGAGAACTTCCTCGTCATTCATCCTGACGAATGTATCGACTGTGGCGTCTGCGAGCCCGAATGTCCGGCCGAAGCGATTATCCCCGATACCGAACCGGGTGTTGAGAAGTGGTTGGAAATCAATACGAAATTCGCCTCCGTCTGGCCGAACATCACGCGCAAGGGCGATCCGCTGCCCGACGCCGAAGAATGGGACGGCAAGCCTGACAAGGAAGCCATGCTCAGCGAAAACCCCGGCAAGGGCGATTAACTTACTGTTATAAAGCAATAATTTTGGCGCGGGCTGGTTTAATCAAACGGCCCGCGCTGCTCTTTTCTGCACTGCAAAAATGTGGTATGGTCTCTGCACAAAATGACCGCACATTGACGGGGCCCGCATGGGCCCTTTCAGCGTCGGGACGAAGGTTTGGAAACCTCATCCGCGCCATGTCACGGCCGGGTGAGTTTTGATAAGAGAGCAAAGAAGAACATACCATGGCTGAACTGCTTTTTAATCCCGGTGATTTCGTTGTCTACCCGACGCATGGCGTCGGCAAGGTCCTCAGTGTCGAGGAAGAAGAGATCGCGGGGCACAAACTCGAATTATTCGTGATCAGCTTCGACCGCGACCGCATGACGCTGCGTGTTCCGGTCAGTAAGGCCGCGAATTCGGGGCTGCGTAAACTTTCGTCGAAAAAGCGAATGGATGAAGCCATCCAGACGTTGAAAGGCCGTCCGCGCGTCAAACGCACGATGTGGAGCCGCCGCGCTGCGGAATACGATCTCAAGATCAATTCCGGCGATCCGGTATCGATTGCCGAAGTCGTGCGTGACTTGCACCGTAATGTCGGCCAGCCCGATCAGTCGTTCTCGGAACGACAGATCTACGAACAGGCGCGTGACCGTCTTGCTTCCGAGCTGGCCGCTGTCGAAAAAACCGACGTGGACAAAGCGACTTCCAAGCTCGAACAAATCCTGGAAGCGGCTTAACTCCCGTGACGGCGCCGTCGGAAACGACGGTGGCCGACGGTCCCGTCGAGGGACCGCGCGGGGTGCTGCCCGGCAAGATCGTATCCGGTGGTCAAACCGGCGTCGATCGTGCCGCACTGGATGTCGCGCTGAAGCTCGGGCTCAAATGTGGCGGCTGGGTACCGAAGGGGCGGCGTGCCGAAGACGGGCCGATTCCCGCTGAGTATCCGATGCGCGAAATGAAAAGTTCGGCATATGCCATGCGTACCCGCCAGAACGTCATCGACAGCGATGCGACACTGATGCTGACCCGGGGCGAGCCTGCGGGCGGCACTGCGGATACCTTTGCCGTGGCGCAGGAATTGAAGAAGCCGTACCACATCATCGATTTGAAGCGGACCCACTCGCCACTGGCGGCGTTACGCTGGCTCGAGGCGAAGAAGCCTGCTGTTCTGAATGTCGCCGGGCCCCGCGAAAGCGAAGCGCCGGGCATTTATGACGAAACGGTACTGGTGCTCAGCCACCTTTTGCAACTGGCCGCAGGTTCGCGCCCCTAGTCCCGGTTGCCGGTTCTAATTGCCAACGACTTTCACGCGCTCACCGACAGCAAGCCCGTCCGACACGACATTGAGATTCAGGGCCCGGAACCAATCGTCATTGTATTTGCCGAGCGGCATCCTGGCGGCAAAGGATTTGGGCGTATCGCCCGCCTTGACGGTGCGGAGCCGGATATGCGGCGGCTTGATGTCATCGCCTTCACCTGCCTTCAAAAGGCGGAAACTGTAAGTCGTTGTGCGCAGCGGCACCGACATCTGCGATGTCACGGCGGGATCGGTGAGAAAGGCAAAGCGGAACAGGCTTTCGCGTCCGCCTCGGATCGCCAGCAGCCGGATATCACGCACGCCCTTGTTGGTGTCGACCCGTGCCGTGCCGGTGGCGGCATCCAGCCCATTGATGGTCAGGCGTTCGAGATTGTCCGGCTTGATCCCTGATTTCGGCCCCCAGTGACGGCCGATATAATCGCTCAGGTTGGGCATGCCGGTGGCGACTTTCGGGTTTTCCATATCGAAGATGATCGTGGTGCCCTTGTTGTCGTTGCCGACGACGTTCGTCTTGCCGTTTTTGACGTCGAAACCGGGCGGAAATTCAAAGCGGAAGCCGAGATCCGGATGAATGAAAGTATCGCCCTGCAGGAAGCCTTCCTTGGGGTCCTTGCCGAATAGCAGCCCGTCGACCTGGGTCAAAAATAGGTTTCGCTGGCGCACGGGAGAGGTCGGCCGTTCGGTTGCCGCAAGCTCGCGCGCCTGATCGATCCGCTGGGTCGTGCGTGGGTGCGTCGACATAATCGAGAAATTATCCTTGGGACGGCCCGCTTTTTCGGCTTCGATTCCGTTCTGAAGATCGAGCTTGGCGAAGAAATCCGTAAGTGCGCTTGGGTCGTAACTAGCGCGGGTCATGTAGCGTGCGCCTAGACGGTCGGCTTCGAGCTCCTGCGTGCGTGAATAGCTTTGCAGGGCAGCCTGCGCCCCATAGGAAATGACGTCGCCGACGCCGCTCGGTGCGCCAAAGACACTGCCGAGAATACCGACCGCCGCCAGACCGAGGTTGGTTGCCATGGCCGAGGAATACCGTTGCGCGGAATGGCGGGCAGTAACATGACCGATCTCGTGACCGATGACGCCGGCCAGTTCCGCCTCGTCTTCACACAATGCGATCAGGCCGCGCGAGATATAGACATACCCCCCCGGCAGGGCGAAGGCATTGACCGTATCGTCGTTCAGGACAAAAAATTGAAACTGTGCGTTCGGCGTTTCGGATTGCGCCACAAGCTTCTTGCCGATCGCCGAGACATAAGCCTGTAGCGTCCGGTCATCATAGGTGCCGCCAAAGGCTTCGAGCATTTTCGGATGTTCTTCGGCACCGACGCGTTGCTCGTCTTCTTCCGACATGAAGGCGGTGAAGCTCTGCTCGCCGGTGGCGCGATTTGTGGTGCAGCCGGATACAGCCATTGATACAGCCAAAAGCGACGGGAACAACCAACCTAAACGTCCGTAAATGCTCATTGCGTAACCTCAGTCAAAATTCGCGATGCTAAGCTTAGCGTATCCGCTGTCTATTGCTCAACGAAGGCGATTTCATGACACTCAACGCCCCAAAAACTCGATCTGTTCGGGATGTGTTGCGCGGATCATTGGACCGTTGCGTTTGACCAGCCAGCCCCGGACCCGGACCGCATGTCCTGTCCACTTGCGGGGATGTGGGTCGGTATCGCGGAAAAGTTTCAAGGCATTGCGATCGATGGAAACGGTGAAATCGTCCCGCCAATTCTGGCCGAAATTCAAATACAACGTTCCCTTTACCTCAGCCGCATCAACGACGCGGCCTTCGACCAGTTGAAATGTGCCGAGCAGGTCCAGCAGCGCCTCCGGATCAGGATTGCGGATCGTGTAGTAGGGATGTGCCCAAATGCCGATTTGTGCTCGTCTGGCCGTCTGTTCCATCGCCAGCATGTCTTCTGCCCGATCGCGATTGTCGGGAAAGCTGTAGACCCGTGCCATCCCGGATTTGAGCATCTCGCCCTGGACCCATACCGGCCGCCCGTCGTCGATGACATCAAGGTGCGCCAGCCAGCGGGCATATCTGTCGCGCCGGGCGCCTGTGAAGTTAAGTGTCACGTGTTTGCCGAGCACGAGTGCTTCCAACGCATGCTTGGATTCCTTTGCCAACGGCCATTCGAGAAAGTTTCGACGCCCAAGCGGCAGCTTCGGCGCCTGAATGCCGACCAGTCGGATTTCATTGCTGTCCTTGTACGGCGGATGGATAAAAACGGTATCGCCGTCGACGACTTCGGTTACCCGCGCGGTGTGCACCGGTTCGGCGAGCGCCGGCAAGGCACTCAGAAAAACCACAAAAGCGAGCATGAAACGGGGCATTCAGATATCCCCGCCATTCGGTTCCGGCACATGGCTTTGGATCATGTTTCTGATATCTTGCGGCGTGGCGCCGGTGGATCGTAACGCTGCCAAAGTCAGGGACTTATCGCGTTTGGCAAAGCGCTTGCCATCTTCGCCGCGTAAAAGCGGGTGATGGTGATATGCTGGCACGTCAAGATCCATGAGCGCTTGCAGCACCCTGTGCACGTCCGTTGCCTCGAATAAATCCGTTCCCCGCGTCACCAGCGTCACACCTTGCAAATGATCGTCCAGTGTAACCGACAAATGATAACTGGTCGGTGTATCCTTGCGGGCCAGGACCACATCGCCGAAGCGCTCGGGGGCGGCCTGGATCGTTCCGGCCGCAATGTCCGTCCAAGAGAGCCTGCCTGTGCGGGCCAATGCCGCGTGCATGTCCAGACGCACCGCGTGCGGCTCGCCGGCGGCAAGGCGGTCGAGACGTTCATGTTTGTCCATGTGGCGGCAGATGCCCGGATATACAGGGCCGTCGGGCCCGTGCGGTGCACCGCCGGCAGCCGTTATCTCCGCTTCGATATCCTTGCGGGTACAGAAGCAGGGATACGTCAGTCCGGCATCGCCGAGGCCTGCCAGGGCCTGCGTGTAGGTGCTGAATTGTTCTGATTGGCGGCGCACCGGCTGTTCCCATTCAAGACCCAGCCATGCCAGGTCGTCGTATATGGCTTGTTCGAATTCGGGGCGGCATCGCCCCATGTCGATGTCTTCGATCCTCAGCAAAAACTTCCCAGCGGCGTCCCTGGCCGCTTTTTCCGCGAACAGGGCGGCGTACGCATGACCCAGATGAAGATAACCGGTCGGACTAGGGGCGAAGCGGGTGATGACGGACATGATCTCGATGCGGCCTTTGACGCAGTGGACGGGTGGCAATAACGATCTTTATGCGCTACCACTTGTGCACCCGGACCCTAGGAGCATGCAAGTATGAGCGACGAGACCCCTGAACTCCCGAAACTGACTGGCCCGACCCTGGAGCCGCTCGGCGGCCGTACGCCGAAGCAGTTGGTGATCATGTGTCACGGTGTCGGGTCTGACGGCGATGATCTTCTGGGGCTGGCGCCGTTTTTTCAGAAAGTCCTGCCGGATGCGCGGTTCGTATCCCCCCATGCACCGTTCCAGTTCGACGGCGGCCCGATCGGCTATCAATGGTTCTCCCTACAGGATTTCAGTAACGAGGAACGCAACAATGGAGTGCGTGCCGCTGCGCCGATCCTCAATGCCTATATCGATGAGCAACTCGGCATCCTCGGGCTTGAGGACAAAGACCTGGCGTTGGTCGGGTTTTCCCAAGGCACGATGATGGCGCTGCACGTAGGCCTCAGGCGGGCAAATTCCTGCGCTGGCATCCTCGGTTATTCCGGCATGCTGGTCGATGTCGAAAGCCTGACCGACGAAATCACCGTCAAACCGCCGGTGCTTTTATGCCACGGACAGTCGGATGAAATTCTCCCCTTCGACTTCATGCCCGCAGCACTGGCGGTGCTGCGCCTCAACGGGGTGCCGTGCGAAGGGCTGGCGCGGCCGGGCCTCGGCCATGGTCTCGATGACGACGGGATCAAGGCGGGGATGTTCTTTCTGGCCGATGTGTTCGGGGTCAATCTGCAGAACCTCGGCGGGTAATCGGGTCACGAAAGATTCATGCGCTAATATTTTGCATTCCTTCAATATCGTGTATTCTTCTCCTCGCAGGACAGGAGATGTAGTATTCGATGTCCATCAACGGTTATCCCGCTCTGGCTTTGAACGCGGACTTTCGTCCGCTCAGCTACTTTCCGCTGTCGCTCTGGTCCTGGCAGGAAGCCCTGAAGGCCGTGTTTCTGGACCGTGTGTCGGTCGTTTCCGAATATGATGTGAAGGCCCGCTCTCCTTCGCAGGAGTTCGCCTTGCCGAGCGTGATTGCGCTCAAGGAATACATCCCGATGAACCGCCGCCCGGCGTTCACACGGTTCAACGTGTTTCTCCGCGACGGCTTTACCTGTCAGTACTGCGGCGGACGCATGGCGGCCGAGGAACTGACGTTCGATCATGTGGTGCCGCGTTGCCGCGGCGGCCGCACGACTTGGGAAAACGTGGTCACGGCCTGTTCACCCTGTAATCTGGTCAAGGGGCACAAATTGCCGAAACACGCGCGCATGTTTCCGATGCGCGAGCCGGCAAGACCTACGTGTCATACCCTTCAAGAGAACGGCCGTTCGTTCCCGCCAAATTTCCTCCACGAAAGTTGGCGGGATTTTCTTTACTGGGACAGCGAACTCGAAGCCTGAGATATCGGTGTCTGGACAGTTCGCCGTTTGCTGCATATCTTCGCTTTCGGTTTTTGTGATGCGAAGGAATGATCATGTTCAGCAAAGAAGGGTTCATCGAGGCTTGCGCCGCCGCCGTCAAGGAAGGGCAGGCAGCCACCCGCGAGTTGGTCAAGGAAGCGGTCTCGGATCCGGCGGGCATCGTCAAGGAACTGGGCGAGCCGACAAAGGCCGGGATCGACCTTTTGCACCGCTCGCCGGACCTGACGGTGATCAACTTCATCTGGTCGCCCTACATGACGCTGATCCCGCATAACCACAACATGTTCGCGGCCATCGGTATTTATCATGGACGTGAGGACAATATTTTCTGGAAGCGCGGCGATGGCGTGATCGAAGCCGCCGGCGCCGACTCACTCGGCCCCGGCGATGTCGGGACCCTCGGCCACAGCATTATTCATTCGGTGACCAACCCGCTGGGCAAGTTCACCTCGGCGATCCATGTTTATGGCGGTGATTTCTTCGAGCCCGATGAGCCACGCAGCGAATGGGACCACGAGACCCTCAAGGAGCGCCCGTGGGACGTAGAAACCACGCGCCGCTGTTTCGCCGAGGCCGAGGAAAGATTTCTCGCTTCGCGCGCAGCCGCGGAATAATCAGCTCCGCCAGCACGGTTTTCGGCTTTCACGCACGGCGTCACGGTGTGTGAGGCCGAGATCACGCAATTGCCAGGCTTCCATCCGCTTTAACTGCTGACGCTGGCGTGCGCGCATGAACCACAGGTAAAGCGTGCCGAGCAGGTTCGGGAACAGCATAATCGTTATCCTTTTTGCTTTTGATCGGTGAAAATCCCGGTCAGATCGTCGTGTGAGATCATGCCGTCGAGATAGCCGAGTCTCCCGGTGTGCAGATTTCGGACGGCGTCGCGGACAAGACCAAGCGTCGCGCACATGACGCTGCCGCCCGTCGAAATGCGCCGCACACCCATCTTTTCAAGCTCTTCCAGGGGGATGTCGAACCCGCGCATCCCGACCAGCACATTGACGGGCTTTTTGACGCATTCCAGCAAGGCCGTGATCTGTTCGCGCGTCCTCAAGCCCGGCACATACAGGCAATCCGCCCCCGCCGCCTCATAGGCCCGGATGCGGGTCAGGCTATCGTTCAGCGGATCAGGATGGGGGACCAGAAAACATTCCGCACGGGCCGTCAGGACAAACGGGATCTTCGATGTGTCGATGGCTTGCCGTGCCGCCTGAATGCGGTCCACCGTTTCCCCGATGCTCATCAGGGCGTCGCCGCCTGTGCGGTGGTGATCTTCGATGCTGCCGCCGCGCGCCCCGGCTTCGATCAGCAGTCGAAACGTTTCCGCGACATCCTCCGGGGTCTCGCCGTATCCGTCTTCGCTGTCGACGCTGACGGGGATATCCACGGCGCTGCAGATCACTTCGAGTGCGCGCAGGCATTCATCCCGGTTCAGCGCGCCCTCGTAATCGGGGCGCGCCATTGTATAGACGATCCCGGCGCTGGTGGTGCCGATGGCGTCCGCCCCGGCGTGCTCCATGATCCGTGCCGAGCCCGCGTCCCAGGCGTTAGGCATGCGGATCATTGGGCCTTCTGCGTGGCGTTTCAGAAAATCGTCTCTATGCATGACGGAACTCCATGTCGGTTGGTGGCGGGTGAAGGGACAATCGCGCGATCCGTCAGGCTTGTCATGCATAAACGTTTCGCTTATGATCGAAATATGGATGTTATAGGAGTTTCAAATGTTTAACGATGGCTGGGAAAAACATGACGCGCGCGCGGCGGCTCGGATCGGCGCCGTCATCGGGGTACCCGCACGGGCCAATATGCTGGCCGCGCTGGCTGGCGGGCAGGCATTGACGGCGACGGAACTGGCGCTGCATGCAGGTGTTACGGCACAGACGGCATCTTCGCATTTGAAGAAGATGAGCGACCTCAACCTGATCGTCGCCGAGAAGCAGGGACGCCACCGCTATTACCGCCTTGCCGATGCGCGGGTCTTCGATGCGTTGGAGCCGCTGGCGCATCTGTTGCCGGATCAGCCGGTCGTCCACAGGAAACCGTCCAAAATCCTGCTGGAACTTAAGGAATCCCGGATGTGCTACGACCATCTGGCGGGGGTGCTCGGCGTTGCCGTTGCCGATGCCCTCAAGGCCCGGGGGTACGTCACCGAAGACGACAAGGATTTTCATGCCACCGCTACCGGTGTCGGGTTCTTTGCCGAGATCGGCATCGACTTCGAAGGCCTGAAAGAAAAGCGCCGGCATTTGGCGCGACGCTGCCTGGATTGGAGCGAACGCCGCCCGCACGTCGGCGGCGCTTTGGGGGCGGCGCTTGCGGATTCTTTTATGCAAAAAGGCTGGATCGAACGGATCCCCGACAGCCGCAAGGTAGTTCTGACCGAATCCGGCCGGGACGCGCTGACCCAGCGGCTCGGCATTGAATAGAAAAATCCGCCGAAGCCTTTGACATTTCCCCGATTTTCCCTATATTCCGCGCCTTCTGCCCGGGAATGTGGGCTGGCGGCTTTGTTTCGCCATTCCCCGCCGCCGCGATAGCGGGTCGGACTACTGGGCCTATAACATCCGGTTAACGTAAGAGAGAACCAAAATGACAAAACGTGTACAGTCGAAATACAAGATTAACCGCCGCCTTGGCGTCAATCTTTGGGGCCGTCCGAAAAGCCCGGTCAACACCCGCGATTATGGCCCCGGTGAGCACGGCCAGCGCCGCAAAAAGCCGTCCGACTTCGGGCTGCAGCTGATGGCCAAGCAGAAGCTCAAGGGCTACTACGGCAACATCTCGGAAAAACAGTTCCGCAAATATTACACCGAAGCAGTGCGCCGCCGCGGCGACACTTCGGAAAACCTGATCGGCATTCTCGAACGCCGTCTGGACGCGGTCATCTACCGCATGAAATTCGTCCCGACCGTCTTCTCCTCGCGCCAGTTCATCAACCACGGCCACGTCAAGGTGAACGGTCAGCGCGTCAACATTCCGTCGTTCATGGTCAAGGAAGGCGATGTAATCGAAATCCGCGAAAAATCGCGCCAACTGCCGCTCGTGCTGCTGGCCAGCGAAAGCTCGGAACGCGAAGTGCCGGATTACGTCGAAGTCAACCACCAGCGCATGACCGGGACGTTTGTCCGTCAGCCGAAATTGGAAGACGTACCGTATCCGGTGCAGATGGAACCGAACCTGGTCATCGAATTTTATTCGCGCTGATCGTTTCGGAAAGCATTCTCAAGGGCCGGTATCTTCTGGATGCCGGCCTTTGTTTTGCCTGCGCCACGGATTTGCATGTCTGTCCCGACCTTACTTTTGCTAGGTTCAATGCATGAGCAAGCTCACGGCCCTTGTTGTCGCACATAACGAAGAGGCGGTCCTGGATGCTTGCCTGGAGCGGTTGAGCTTTGCCGATGAGATCGTCGTCGTGCTCGACCGTTGCACGGATGACACAAAGGGTATCGCCGGAAAGCATAGCGCGAAGACCCTGGAAGGTGCATGGCCGCTCGAAGGAGACCGGCGCATGGCCGGGATTGCCGCGTCAAAAGGCCCGTGGGTACTTGAAGTCGATGCCGATGAGTGGATTGACCCACTATTGGCTGAAGAAATCCTGCAAGCGGTGCAAGCGGACACGGCCGATTTCCATTTCATACGCATGCGGAACCAAGTCGGCGGCAAGTGGGTCAGATACGGATGGATGGCGGCGCTGGCGCCGGACCTGAAAGGTAGCCTGTTTCGCAAAGGGCATAAGACATGGGGGATGGAGCGGGTGCACACAGGTGTCTCGTTCACGGGTCGTCGGGGGGCGGATTTCACGCAGGCCATTCATCACAATTTCGTCCCCGATGTTTCCGCTCTGCTTCAGAGGTTCAACAGGAACACGTCGCTCCGCGCCGAGGATATTGCCAGCAAGGGCGAAACCGCGAAGACCAGAAGTCTGGCGCGAAAGGCCCTGTCGCGGTTCTGGAAATGCTACGTTGCGCGCAAAGGTTACAGGGAAGGGGGTGTCGGGCTCGTCATTTCGATCCTGTCGGCGCTTTACCCGCTTGTCGCACATCTGAAGGCGCAGGAAATCCGCGCTTAAGCGGAAAAGTCGACGACGGAGCCGCGCGGCGGATCCTCCGGTAAGGCGATCGGGTTTGTCTGCAAATCCTCGATGGTACGGACGGAACGGGAAAAATCCCTGTTCTGCGTCTCGATGAACTGCCGGTCCTGGGCGGCGCGCTCGGCGAGACGTTCATTCCGGCCAGTTAAAAGATCCTCAAAGGTGGCCTGCCGTGTCTGCGGCGTTGCAGGCGCATCCTCGACGGTTGGCGCGGGGGGCGGTGTCGTCGGTGTTAACGGCGCCTGGGCATTGTAGGCGGCGTCCCGGTCATTGGCGCGCAGCCGCTCGTCGGCGAAAAGCTGTCGAAGATCCGATTCTTCGCGGGCAATGCGCTCATCGATGCGGGCATCTTCCGTGTCGCGGGCGATTAAGGAATCAAAGCGTTTGGCATCGGCGACGCTGCGGGCATATTCACGCTGACGCCGGGCACGGTCAATGTCGTCGGCGGTGGCATCGGCAAGACGTTTTTCAACTGCCTGTCGGTCTGCTTCATTGGCGCGCTGAACCGCTTCCTCGCGCTGGCGTGCACGGGAAAGTTCTGTACGCTGGTCGCTCTGCACCTGTTGGCGCACGGCGCTGGCGAGTAAGGAAACTTCTAACGCCATTTAAATAACCCGATATTCGTTCAGGTCCTGTTTGGCGTCTTCTACGTCTGATACACCTTATTGGTGGTCGCTTCTCGACGTTGTAATTATAATGAATCTTAAGTTGTTTGCAAAATCGAACTGTGAGCCCGGGGGAATAGCGAAAATGGATGGAATGCCGGAGCTGTCGCCGTTGCAGGCGCTTGCCGTCAGCACAGCGTACGTGGTCATGGCGGACAAAAAGGCGTTGCCCGAGGAAAGGGCTTCGCTGGTGAGTTTACTCGGCAAGCACGTCAGCCGCCGTGAGTTAAGTTCGACACAGATTCAGCGGCTGACGGCGGATGCTTTCGCATATGTTGCCAAGTACGAATTCGACAAGTTTCTGATGTCGATCGAGGCGACGCTGTCCCCGGCGCAGATTATTTCCATCATGTCGAACATGTACGAAACGATGATTGTCGACGGCAATGTCGTTTCCAGGGAAAAAGAACTGGTCGAGGAGTTCTTCCGGTTTTTCGATATAGACCGCCGGGTCGTCAATACGATCCGCGAAATACTGATGATCAAGAACGATACATCGCTTTTTCTGCGTACGGACCACCCGAACAATTCCAGTGATTTCAGGTTCAGCTTTCTGGACCGCATGGACCTTGAGGCATGAGGGCAGGCATAACCAGGGGTTGCACTCCGTCCAAGCGTCAGTTATGAGCGCCGCATGAGATTTCCCGATCCCCTGATACGCGGTCGCCTGATCAAGCGATACAAACGCTTTTTAACGGATGTCGAGCTTGAAGACGGCAGCGTTGTCGTCGCGCATTGCGCTAATTCCGGTTCAATGCTCAGTGTCAACGAGCCGGGCGCCGAGGTGTGGTTGTCACCGGCCCGGAATCCCGACCGTAAATTGAAGTATACCTGGGAGATGATCCGCATCGGCGAGACGCTGGTCGGCATCAATACCTCGCTGCCCAATATGATTGTTTCGGAAGCCATCGAAGCGGGCAAGGTCGATGAATTGACAGGCTATGGGTCGCTTCGCCGTGAAGTGAAATATGGCAAGAATTCACGTATCGATATCCTGCTCGAGGATGATGCAAAACCGAAATGCTACGTCGAGGTTAAGAACACGACGATGCGCCGGGACCTGCAGGGCGGGCCACTGGAATTTCCCGATGCGGTGACCTCCCGGGGCGCCAAGCATCTGGTCGAGCTTTCCGACATGGTTGCCGATGGGCATCGCGCGGTGATGTTTTATCTGGCTCAGCGAGAGGATGGCGATGTCTTTACCGTCGCCGGAGATATCGATCCGACCTATGCGCAAGAGCTTTCCAAGGCGATGAAAGCCGGTGTCGAGGTGGTGTGTTATGGGTGCGCACTCAGTCCCGAAGAGATCACCGTGGTTCGAAAAATACCCCTTGAATTGTAAAAAATGGCCGGGTGGGTATGAAAAAACCACCTGAGGGCTTACATAAGATAAGAAGGCTTATATAAGATAAAACATAATGGATAGAAATATGAACGATCAGGCAGTTAAAGTCCCTAGCCGAGATGGACGCTACATTAAAATCCACGATGAAGTGGGATTTGAAGGTATGCGTAAAGCCGGCTTGCTGGCCGCGGAATGCCTTGATTTCATTACCCCTTACGTCAAACCGAGTGTCAGTACGGACGAGCTGAACCTGCTTTGCCACGACTGGACGCTGGAGCGTGACGCAATTCCGGCGCCCTTGAATTACCGTGGGTTTCCAAAATCGATCTGCACGTCGGTCAATCATGTCGTGTGCCATGGTATTCCGGGCGAAAAGGTTCTGATCGACGGCGATATCATCAATATCGACGTCACCGTAATCCTCGACGGTTGGTTCGGTGACACAAGCCGCATGTTTTATGTCGGTAAGCCCGGGCTGAAGGCACAAAAGCTGGTCGAAACCACCTTTGAGTGCCTGTGGCGCGGCATTGAAGTGGTGCGCCCGGGGGCCACGCTTGGCGACATCGGCCATGCCATTCAGTCGTATGCCGAAAAGAAACGCTATTCGGTGGTGCGGGACTTCTGCGGTCACGGTCTTGGGCGGGTATTTCACGATGCGCCGAATATCATGCACTTCGGCCGTCCTGGAGAAGGGGAAATCCTGCGTGAAGGCATGTTTTTCACCATCGAACCGATGATCAATGCGGGCAAGCTGGACGTAAAAATCCTTGCCGATGGCTGGACGGCGGTAACCAAGGACCGCTCACTGTCCGCGCAATTCGAACATTCGCTCGCGGTGACTAAAGACGGCTATGAGATCTTCACCCTGTCACCGAGCGGGCTGGATTGCCCGCCATATAAGGTCTGATCCCATGACGGCGGCAGTGCGCAGCAGCGAACATGCCGGCCACCGTCAACGTCTGCGAACCCGGTTTCTCGCTGCGGGCGGCGAAACGATGCCCGATTACGAGCTCCTTGAAATGGTGCTCTTTGCGGCAATTCCCCGTGGCGATGTCAAGCCGCTGGCCAAGCGGCTGATAAAGCGTTTTGGCGGTTTTGCCGACACCATTGGCGCACCTTCGGAAGCGCTGATGGAAGTGCAGGGTATGGGCGAAGCTGCTATTGCGGCGCTCAAGGTTGTCGAGGCTGCGGCGCAGCGTCTGGGTCAGGAATCCGTAATAAACAGCCCGGTTTTGTCGAGTTGGGACAGGCTGATTGAATATTGCAGGATGCGGCTTGGCCGAGCCGAACGGGAGCATTTCCGGATATTGTTCCTGAACCGCAAAAATATCCTGATCGCCGACGAGGAACAGCAGCGCGGGACCATCGATCACACACCCGTCTATCCGCGCGAGGTCGTGAAGCGTGCCCTGCAACTGGGTGCCAGCGCCATCATCATGCTGCACAATCATCCGTCCGGCGACCCGGAGCCATCAAGGGGCGATATCGATATGACACGGGAGATCAAGGATACGGCGGAACGGCTTGGCATCCAGCTGCACGACCACATCATTGTCTCGAAAACCGGGCACCAATCCTTTAAGTCGCTAGGCCTGCTTTGAATTGCCGGATCAGTCGGTTTGATTGCCGGCCATGTTTTGCGCCGGTTTCGCGGCGTGTTCCTTGATCCATCTTTCTTTATTTCTGCGCCGCCGCCGGCGTATGTATTTGAGCGATAGCTTGTAACTGAGCCAGCTGCCGATAATGGCATAAGGCAGGCAGCCGATGCCCATGGACAAGCCCAGTTCTTTTGCCAACAATCCCATCAGATCCAGGGTAACCTGCCAGAATCCGCCACCATCGGCGAAAGCTTCGTCCCAGGAACTGAGAAAGGTTTCGTATCCGGTGATATTATGCCAGTCGCCGCGCATAATCTGCCCGGTCGCATAGAACATGTAATAGACCGGCAGCATGGTGAAAACGTTGGTGACCCATGTCCAGGCGCAGGCAATGACGAGGCTGAAGCGGAATTTTCTCGCCGGTTTTGCGATAAACCACGTCACCAGACATAGATACATCTGGATACCGACGAGCGGCGTCAGCGCCCAGAACATGCCGACGGCGACGCCGCGTGCCGAATACTCAGGCTCATGCGGACTGCGACGCAAAGGAATCAGCAGCTTGAGGCGTGACAGACGCCCCATACGGTCCAAAAACCCTCGTTTGACGCGATCCACCGACGTCATTCCAGTCTCCGATTGCCTCATGCACGCTTTTGAATCATGTTCCGGATGATGGCAGAAATACCGGACTGCTCAACACTCTAAATCATTTAGTTCTTAGGATTTCCGACAAGCCGCTCCTTTTTTCCCTTGTGTGTTTGCGCTCCCCAAGGCGGGAATGCTCGGTTAGTATTAGCCGGGAGTTTGGGGGAGCCATTGTCGAGTACTTTTATCCGTGTCTTCGTGCCGTTCGCCCTGGGCTATCTGCTGTCGTATCTGCTTAGGGTCGTCAATGCCGTGATCGCACCGGCACTGGTCAACGATCTTGGACTGACTGCTTCCGATCTCGGCTTGTTGACCAGCGCAAATCTGTTCGCATTTGCGGCTTTTCAGTTGCCGCTCGGCGTCTTACTCGACCGTTATGGACCGAGAAAGATCGAGGCTGTTTTGCTGATCGTAGCTGCGGCGGGGACGGCAACTTTCGCACTGGCCGGGTCGCTTGCCTTGTTGGTGTTGGGACGGGCCATGATTGGCCTGGGAACTTCCGCCTGTTTGATGGCGGCATTTACGGCATATGCCTTGTGGTTGCCCAAGGAACGCCTGCCCGCCGTCAATGGATACCAGATGGTGGCCGGCGGTATCGGTGCGCTGATCGGCACCACGCCGGTCGAGTTTGTCGAGGAGGCGCTTGGCTGGCGCGGCGTTTTCTGGGTTCTGACGGCGGTCGCGCTCGCCATGGCGATAATCGTCTATACCATTGTGCCGCGCCGGAACGATCCGCATCACGGTACGGAAACCCTGCGACAGACGATCGGTGGTATCCGTCAGGTTTTCTGGTCTCCCTTGTTCTGGCGAATAGCACCGCTCTGTGTCGCGTCTCAGGCGGCTTTCCTCGGGATACAAAGCCTGTGGCTGGGACCGTGGTTTCACGACGTGATGGGGCTGGACAGCAGGGCGACCGCGACGGCGCTATCGCATGTCGCGGCGGCCATGGTTGCCAGCTATTTGTGTCTGGCCTGGATTACGGGATATTTGAGCAAGAGGGGGGTCGGGGCCATCCCCATATCGGTGACCGGTATGAGTATTTTTCTGGTCATGCAGCTTCTCATCGTCTTCGAACTTGTGCCGGTGAACGATACGACATGGATGGTCTGGGCATTCACGGCGACATACGGCATCGTCAGCTACGCCGGATTGACGCAGCGCTTCGCGGTGACATTGGCGGGCCGTGTCGTGACGGCGGTCAACCTTTTGGCGTTCTTCGGCGCTTTCGGCGTGCAGTGGGGAATAGGTGTCGTGATCGATTTCTGGCCGCTGACGGCAACGGGCGGCTTCCATCCCGAAGGCTACCGCTATGCTTTCGGTATCGTCGCGGGCCTGCAGTTCGTGGCGCTGATCTGGTTCATGGTCTTCAGGACGGAACGGGTCGTCGAAAGTCCCGTGTGACAGCACCGTCGCGTTCGTAGCCCCGCACCAGCAGCTTGCCTTCGAGGGCGTTGGCGACAACGGCAATGCGGGTGGTTTCATTGAGGATAGGCGGCTTGACCCAGGCAAAGCCGTCTTCTGCCTGATCGCGGGTTTCTTCCATCAGGGCGCGGCGTCCGACACTGTCGACGCCCCGGTGATGACCCGGCACATCGCGCGCCATCCAGTGATTTGCGCATGCCGTCGGACTGTCATGTATGCTGGCGGCGTCTTCCTCGCGTTCGATCAGGCAGGCCTGATCCGGGCTGGTTCCGCTCAGCGTGAAGAATGCAGGAATCGCCAGCGGCGTTTCGATAAGTTTCTCCTTGGCCTCATCGTATGTTGCGCAGGTATCGAATATCTCGCGCAACAAGTGTGTCGGCGGCTGCGCCTTGCGCACCATCAGGCGGGAACGGTTGATCCCCCAGTCCAGCCAGCACGACCGGCTCCACTTGCGGAAGGGCGGCTGGTTGATGGCTGCGGAAAACCGTCCCGGTGCCATTGCCGTGACGACACCGACGAAGCCCGGCCAGGTAACGTTGAAATAAGGCCCCGCCTTTCCCTTGAACTTGGCGACGACGACGGTTTCGCCGAGACCGTCGAGCGGCCAGTCAAGAGTGCGCAGCATGCGATTGCCGCTTCCGGACGGGTCCGGCCCGGTGCCGGTCGTGCAACTCCACTCATACGACAGGTTTAAAAGCCATGCGCCCGTCTTGCCGGCTTCGCCGGCAACGGCATCGATCTCAGCCATCAATGGGCTGTGCTGACGCTTGAGCCAGCCTCTGGATACGATGTCCCCGATGCTGATCGGCAGTGCACCGTAATGTTCCCGGCCAGCCCTGATAACGGCCTGGAAACGCCCCGCTTCGGCGCGAGCGACATCCAGTGCGCCGCCCTCCGTCGCATCGACAAAGGGGATCTCCACAAGCTTTTCATTATCCGGTATCGGTGAATCCATGGTGACACTATATACGCGTGTGGTGTTGCATTGTCATGAAACCTCGCCGGATGCGAATGCGGGCTTTAAAATACTGTCCGCACAGGTATGATCGCCCGCCTGAATAGGAGATTCTGCATGATTCCGCGCTACAGCCGCCCCGATATGGTCGCCATCTGGGAACCGGCGAACAAATTCCGCATCTGGTTCGAGATCGAGGCGCATGCCTGCGACGCCATGGCAGAGCTGGGCGTGATCCCGAAAGAAGCCGCTGCCGATATATGGACCAACGGTGACAAACCATATACCCCTGAGCGGATTGCGCGCATTGATGCCATTGAGCTTGAAACCAAGCATGACGTCATCGCCTTCACCACCGAGCTTGCCGAACATGTTGGCGAGGCGTCACGCTTCGTGCATCAGGGGATGACCTCGTCGGATGTACTCGATACGTGTCTGGCCGTGCAGATGATGCAGGCTGCCGACATCCTGCTTGCCGATATCGACAAGCTTCTAGAGGCGCTGAAGCGCCGGGCGCACGAAACCAAGCTGATGCCTGTCATGGGCCGCTCGCACGGAATTCATGCAGAGCCGACAACGATGGGGCTTAAATTCGCGCGTTTTTATGCGGAGTTTGCACGGAGCAAGGTTCGGCTCGAGGCGGCGCGTGCCGACATTGCAACATGCGCCATTTCCGGCGCCGTCGGGACTTTTGCCAACATTGATCCCCGTGTCGAGGCGCATGTCGCGGCAAAGCTTGGGCTGAGCCCTGAGCCGATCTCGACGCAGGTGATTCCCCGTGACCGTCATGCGCATTTCTTTGCGACGCTGGGTGTGATTGCCAGTTCGATCGAAAATGTTTCCATCGAAATCCGCCACATGCAGCGTACCGAAGTGCGCGAGGCGCAGGAATACTTCGCGCCGGGTCAGAAGGGCTCATCGGCGATGCCGCACAAGCGCAACCCGATCCTGACGGAAAACCTGACAGGGCTGGCGCGGATCGTTCGCTCGGCCGTGGTCCCGGCACTGGAAAACGTGGCGCTGTGGCATGAGCGCGATATCTCGCATTCCTCGGTGGAACGCATGATCGGTCCGGATGCGACGGTGACGCTTGATTTCGCGCTGGCACGTCTGGCCAGTGTTATCGACAAGCTGGTCGTTTATCCCGACAACATGCTCGGCCATATGAATGCCTTCGGCGGCATTCACGATGCGCAGCGGGTATTGCTGTATCTGACGCAGAACGGCGCCAGCCGCGAGGATGCGTATAAAATCGTCCAGCGGAACGCCATGCGGGTATGGAAAAGCTTCGGCATCGATCAGGACAATCCGAACACACCACCGGTGCTCGACGATGTCGAGAAAGAGGCGTCCAACCATGACAACCGGCTCGCCTTTTTCCTGAGCCACGACCCGGAACTGGCCGATCTGCTGTCCGCGGACGATCTGAAGAATTTGCTGGAGAAAGATTCGGTCAGCTACCACACGGCGCGGGTGGACGACATCTTTGCCCGCGTGTTCGGCTGAACGGAGGGTAAAAGTCCGAGATCAGGCTTCGTTTTTAACCTGATCGAGCGCGACGCTCTCCAGTTCCTGCATTTTACTGCGAACCTGCGCTTCGGTGATCGATGCGCTCCGTTCCTTGATGTCGCTCATGACCTTGCGGATAACATCTTCAATGCCGGGTTCGTCGAAATCTGAAGCGACGACTTCCTTTGCGTAATTTTCGGCGCCATCACCTGTCAGGCCGAAACTTTCAGCGAGCCACAGTCCGAGCAGCTTGTTACGGCGGTTTTCCGCTCTGAACAGCAACTGCTGATCCATCTCGTATTTACGTTCTTCGCCTTTTTCGCGTTTGGAAAAAGAATCGGCCATCGGATCGCTCCCTGAACTGGTTCTATCTGCCACATAAATAGTCCGCTGACGGGAAAGCCGCAAGCCGCGCTTTCGCTGGTTTATCTTCCGAAGGCATATTATTTTTTCGTTATGTGTACCGTTGTCATCGCCCGCCAGCCGGATCGCCCTTGGCCTGTCATGATCGCCACCAATCGTGACGAGATGTCTTCACGGTTATGGCAGCCCCCCGGCCGTCATTGGGGCGATCATCCTCATGTCATTGCAGGTATCGACGAAGAAGCCGGCGGCACCTGGATGGGGTTGAATGACGACGGGCTTTTTGCAGCCGTCCTTAATCGTCGCGGTTCGCTCGGCCCTGCCGATGGCAAGCGTTCGCGGGGCGAATTACCTCTGGAAGCTCTCAGCCATGCAGAAGCGACCGAAGCCGCTCAGGCGCTCGGCAATCTCGATGGCCGGGCATATCGCAGCTTCAACATGCTGATTGCCGATTGCAACGATGCCTTCTGGCTCCGCTCGACCGGCGAGGATGCGGCTGTGCAGGTCATGCCGGTTCCGTTAGGGATCTCAATGCTGACGGCGAACGATCTGAACGATACCGAAACGGCGCGCATCAAGGCATATCTTCCGAAATTCAGGGAAGCCGAAATGCCGGACCCGGACAGTGGCGACTGGTCGACATGGCAGGCGCTCATCTCCAGCCGCGAGGCATTGGCGTCTGACGGTGAACGCGGCGCCATGAATGTCGGCACCGACAGCGGGTTCATGACCGTGTGTTCGTCGATGATCGCACTGCCGGGCATGGCGCGTTTCGGCGAGAAACCGAAATGGTTGTTCTGCGCAGGCTCGCCGGACCGGATGCCGTTTCTGGATGTGGACCTTGGCAGCTAAGCGGGTGTTTCTTCTGCTGGCTATTATTTTGGGGCTTGGCCAACCCGTTCGCGCTGAACCAGCCCAAGCGGATTTGCGGCTGCCACCTGCAGATGCGCCCGGTTTCAATGAACTGTGCCGGGAAATGTACGCGAAACGCGACACGCCCGAGGGCTGGCCCATTCAATTCCGGGGCAGCAATCATCATTGTACCCTCAAAACCCGCGACGGCAGTGAAACGGATATGAGTGCCGACGATTACGCCTGGACACTTAGAAAAAGCCTGACATTCGCCTGCAAGGGTAAACGGGAAGTGATTTACGAAGTCGTCAGGCGTCTTATGGATTGTGATGGCGGCAAGCGGACGATCGAAATGCGGCCCTTGGCTTTGCCCAAAGGGAGCTGCCAGGTTTCGTTTGGCGAGACATCGGAAGCCTTCAGCGTGGCGCCGCCCTTGATCGACGAGTTGATCGACTGGCGTGACAACATGCCGTGGTACGAACGGATTCTCGTGAATTTGTTCGCACCGCGTGAACTGCCGATGGTGATGGACGGATTGATTCTCTGTGGCAATAGTACGCCTCGGTAGCTGATGGGCGGAACATGCGTATATCGATATTTTCCATAATGGCTGTTCTCCTGCTCTCGGCGAGTTGTGCGGGGCAGGGCGGACAAACCGTGTCCGGGCGGTATGTGCGGGTTGAAAGTCATTCACAGGAAACTCCGCTTACTACGATGGCAGAACTGGCAAACCGGGCGGACCGGATTTTTCCAAAACTGGCGGCATTTTTCGGCCGGACCGTGCCGACGCCGGTCATCATTGATCTGGGGCCGGATCACCGGGTCTCAAAATCCTATGCCGATGTCAACACGATCGGCTTTCCGAAGCAGGTAGTGGATAGAAATGCGGCAATCATTGCGCATGAAATGACGCACTTGTTTATGCCTGAGAGGCATTCCGAGGCGTTGCGCGAAGGTATTGCCGTGTATGCGCAGGACCGCTTCGGGGAGGTGAACGGATTCCCGAATTATGGCCGTGATGGCGACCGGCTTGTTGTGTCGCGCCTTGCAAAACAACGTGATGCATCGGTGCGTTCGTTTGCCGTGGCGGAAGCTTTTTTCCGGCGCAACCGGGGAACGGATGGTCGCACAAAAGTGAAATGGGAGGATATCGATCCCGATGACCGCCGGAACGCTTATTTGCTGGCGGGATCGTTTACGCGGTATTTACTCGAAACCGAGCTGGCCGGTGACATGACGGCGTTCAAGCGTCTTTACAAAAATGCCGACTTCAATGGCGAGACCGGGAAAAGCCTTGCTGAACTGGAAGCTGCATGGCGACACCGGATCGGTCTGCCAAACTGACACCGAGGTCCTGAATCCGTTCCGGAGTACTTCAGGCCGTGCCCATGAAGCCCGGCAACCAGCCTTCGTTTTTACCTTTGAGAATCGACAAGGCTGCGGTTTCGCCGCTTGACAGCGTCAATGCATCGCCGCCTGTGCTGCCGATATGCACCGCGCTCACACCCGCCGCCATGGCCTTGGCCATCACCGCATCCACGTCGCGGGTCGTAATCAGATATCGGCCCTGATCTTCGCCGAACAGCCATGCATGCGCCGGCACGGCACCGGACGCGACATCGATCTTTGCACCGATGCCGCCGCCCATGGCCATTTCCGCGACGCCGACCAGAAGGCCCCCGTCGGCGAGATCGTGACAGGCGCTGGCAAGGCCGGACAGGATCAACGTACGCACCAGATCGCCATTGCGGCGTTCGAGTTCCAGGTCGACCGGCGGCGGCGGGCCTTCTTCACGGCCGTGAAGTTCGCGCAAGTAAAGGCTCTGCCCCAGATGGCCCCGGGTCTCGCCGATCAGAACAATGCCTTCGCCTTCATTGGCGAAGCCAATGCCCACGGCCTTGGTATAATCGCTCAACAAGCCGATGGCGCCGATGGTCGGCGTCGGCAGGATCGCCTGACCGTTGGTTTCGTTATAAAGCGACACGTTTCCGGAAACGACGGGGAAGTCGAGCGCATTGCAGGCGTCGCGCATGCCTTCGATGCAGCCGACGAACTGGCCCATGATTTCCGGTTTTTCAGGGTTGCCGAAGTTCATGTTGTCTGTGATGGCAAGGGGCGTCGCACCTGTTGCCGTAATATTGCGCCAGGCTTCGGCGACCACCTGCTTGCCGCCTTCGACAGGGTCGGCCTTGCAATAGCGCGGCGTGCAGTCGGACGTGGCGGCAATCGCCTTGTCGGTGCCATGAACCCGGACCAGGGCTGCATCGGCGCCGCCTGGTCGTCCGGTGCCCAAAGTGTCGCCCATGACCATGTGGTCGTACTGTTCCCAGATCCAGCGCTTCGACGACAACGCGGGTGTGCCGATCAGGGTTTCCAGCGCGGTCATCGGGTCGTTCGGGGCCGGGACGTCGCTGGCGTCCAATTGCAGCGGGGCAGGGGTTTTTACCCACGGGCGGTCATATTCGGGTGACGCCAGGGCCAGCGGGTCGATCGGCAGATCGGCAACGATCTCGCCCTTGTGTTTCAGGACCATATGGCCGCTGTCGGTCAGATGTCCGACAACGGCGAAGTCCAGTTCCCACTTGTCGAAGATTTTGCGGGCATCGTCCTCACGGCCGGGCTTCAGGACCATCAGCATGCGCTCCTGGCTTTCCGACAGCATCATTTCGTATGCCGTCATGTTTTCTTCGCGCTGTGGGACATGATCCAGATCCAGTTCGACACCCATGCCGCCTTTCGATGCCATTTCGAACGACGACGACGTCAGGCCGGCTGCGCCCATGTCCTGAATGGCGACGATCATGTCGGTGGCCATCAGTTCCATGCAGGCTTCGATCAAGAGTTTTTCGGTGAACGGGTCGCCGACCTGCACGGTCGGGCGCTTTTCTTCCGAATCTTCGGAAAACTCGGCCGAGGCCATGGTCGCACCGTGAATGCCGTCGCGCCCGGTTTTCGAGCCCACATAGACCACCGGATTGCCGATCCCGGCAGCGGCGGAATAGAAGATCTTGTCGGTATCGGCGATGCCGACGGTCATGGCGTTGACGAGAATATTGCCGTTGTAGCTGGGATGGAATTCGCATTCGCCGCCGACCGTGGGGACGCCGACACAGTTGCCGTACCCGCCGATGCCGGCGACGACGCCGGACACCAGATGTTTGGTTTTCGGATGATCCGGGCTGCCGAAGCGGAGCGCATTCAGGTTGCACACCGGGCGTGCGCCCATGGTGAAGACATCGCGGAGAATCCCGCCGACCCCGGTTGCCGCACCCTGATAAGGCTCGATGTAGGACGGATGGTTATGGCTTTCCATCTTGAAGATTGCCGCCTGGCCGTCGCCGATATCGACAATGCCGGCATTTTCGCCCGGGCCGCAGATGACTTGCGGGCCTTCCGTTGGCAGGGTTTTCAACCACTTTTTGGAGGATTTGTACGAGCAGTGCTCCGACCACATCACCGAGAAAATACCCAACTCCGTCAGGTTCGGTGCGCGGCCATCCAGAATCTCGAGGATTTTCGCATATTCGTCTTCGGAAATGCCGTGTTCAGAGATGATTTCGGGGGTGATCTCGCTCAAGGTCCTGTCCCATGGCTTGTCGTTTAGGATTGCGACGCTTCATAGCAAATGATGAGGCAAGGTGACACACCTTTCGTCGCTTGCCACCCCCATTGCGGCCTTTGTGCCACGGTTTTGCCACAAACCCCTTGATACAAAACATAAAACGTGGGACTTTCCTGACAGATTCAGACGTCTGGGGAAGTGTATATGCGGGGAAAAGCCCTTGGATTCGCCGTCGCGGTTGCGATCACCGGCCTGACTGCCGGGTCTGCGATTGCGGCGTCGTGCAATGACCGCAGCGAAAAAGCGGCATTCCATGTTCGCGCCCTGCAAACCGATCTGATGGTCGCCGCGCTGACCTGCGGCGCAAAGCCCCAGTACAACAGCTTTGCACGAAAATTCCAGAACACGCTTGTCGATCATGGCATGGCTTTAAAAGCGCTGTTTCACCATCTGCACGGCTCCCGCGCCGACAAGGCGCTGAATGCTTATGTCACGGCGCTGGCCAATCGCGCCTCGCAACGCTCCATCGCGCGCCGCGATCAGTATTGCGAACATACGATGCGGACCTTCAGTGCGCTGACGGGTCTTAAACCCGCGGAACTGGCAGCATTTTCCATGAGCCGCCCGGCCAGTGAAATCGATGTGCCCAGCACCTGCCGCTCGGAAGTGATCCTCGTCGACAAGACGAAATAGACACCCTTCATTTCGTTTACGCATAAAAAGAGGCGCGGTTTCCCGCGCCTCTTGTCATTTAGGCCCGCAAGGCGTCTTACGGAAAGACGATCTCGACGCGGCGGTTCTGCGGTTCGCGGACACCGTCAGCAGTCGGCACCAGCGGTTGCAGTTCTCCTTTCCAGTCGACACCGATCTGGTTGGTGGCGATGCCGAGTTTGTTCAACTGCGCCTGCACGGCGCGAGCGCGCCGCTCCGACAGCTTGGTGTTATAGGCGCGCGTACCGGACGTATCGGCGTGGCCGGTTGCCTGGATGCGGCTGATGTTGCCCTTGCGGGCATTTTCAGCGGCGCTTTTCAGGATCGCCAGCGCTTCGTCGGTAATGTCGGCTTTGTCCCAGTCGAAAAACACGATGTAGTTCCTGGCAACCGGCGGCGGTGCCTGCGGTGCGGGGGGCGGAGCCGGTTCAGGTTTCTTCTGTGCCATCGGCATGGGTGCCGGGGCCGGCGCGGCCGCCATTGGCTTCTTCTCGGCGCCGAAGGTGTAGCGCAGCCCGACCATGACCGTATGCGCATCGTAATCCACGTCGACACCACTGCCGGCGAGGGTATTGATATCCGCGCCTTGCAGTCGGAAATAACGGTATTCCAGCGTCCCGGTCCAACTGTCGGTCATCTGATAGCCGATGCCCGCGATGCCCTGAAGGGCCAGGCCGCTGCCGCTGTCGTTGACGGCGGTGGAACCGACCGGAGAAACGTTCATATCGATGTTGCCGTAACCGATACCGGCGCCCAGATAGGGGATGAACGCGGAGCCTCTGGCGAAATCGTAATACCCGTTGATCATGGCGCTGAGCACGGTGCTTGAGCCGCCGGTCGACGTTGTGCCGCTTTGATCAATGCTGTTGTGGCGGCGGCCGACTTCAAATTCGCCGCGAATCCCGTTTGCATAGGCATGCCCCAATGCGAGAATGCCAGCAATCCCGTTTTCGTGACCGATGTCGGTATTGATGCCGCTGCCGCTGACATCGCTGTCGTTGGCAATGTTGGCGCCGATGCCGCCGCTCAGATATGTGCCGGTGGGGCGGTCTGCTGCCAAAGCAGGGCTTGCTGCCACCAAAGTGCTTGCGCAGATAATCGCCAGTTTGCTGATAAAGCGCATGTAATCGATGTCCCAGATAAAATTCTCGCACGTGAGCTGTGCTCCAAACGTGCGAATCGGTATCCACCACACAATACACCAACATCGGTGTTTTGTTAAACAGCGATCATGATGAGAGGTGAAGGTGACCTTAATAAGGCAGTGACACGTCAGCCGAGGGCGGCCAGTAGTCCCTCGAACATCGCCCGGCCGTCGGTGCCGCCGAGCGCCGCATCTGCCAGGCGTTCCGGGTGGGGCATCATGCCCAGAACATTGCGTTTTTCGTTCAAAATCCCGGCGATGTCGTCCATGGAACCGTTCGGATTGGCGCCGTTGCCACGTTTGCCGTCGGCGGAAACATAGCGGAAGGCGATCCGGTCCTGATCGTTGAGCGCCTTCAATGTGTCATCGTCGGTGACATAGTTGCCGTCGTGATGCGCGACCGGGATGCGGATCACCTGGCCCTTAGCATAGCCGCCGGTAAAGTCGGACGCGTCGGTTTCGACGGACAGGTGCACATCCTTGCAGACGAACTTGAGATCGGCATTGCGCATCAACACGCCCGGCAGCAGTTCGATCTCGGTCAGTACCTGGAAGCCGTTGCAGATCCCGATGACCGGCGTGCCGGCGTCGGCGCGCTTCTTGACCTCGCGCATGACCGGCGATTTCGCCGCCATGGCGCCGCAGCGCAGATAATCGCCGTATGAGAAGCCGCCCGGCACCGCGATCAGGTCGACATCCGGCAGGTCCGCATCGCCATGCCAGTGCATAACGACGTCGCCGCCGGTGACATCGGCCAGCGAAACCTGAATGTCACGGTCGCAGTTTGATCCGGGAAAGACGATAACAGCGGATTTCATAGCTCAGCCCCGATAAAATTTTATTCGATTTCGACCGTGTAATTCTCGATCACCGTATTGGCGAGGAGCTTCTTGCACATTTCCTCGGCCTGGACGTGCGCCTTGGCGGGATCGGTCTCGCTCAATTCAAGCTCAATGAACTTGCCCTGGCGGACATCCTCGACACCGGCGAATCCGAGACCGGCCAAAGCGTGCTGCACGGCCTTGCCCTGGGGGTCGAGAACACCGTTTTTCAAGGTGATGTGGACTTTGGCTTTCAAGGGACTGTCTCCACTTTAAAAAATGTTGTCATTCCCGAGAAAGCGGGAACCCAGAGCGCCCGGATGACTGGGCCCCCGCTTTCGCGGGGGTGACGGATAATTTTGAATTTAATGCCTCAGACCGCACTTAATTTCAACCGGCTAAGGCTGGTACACGTCTATCACTTACTCACGTTCAATTTTAGTCCCCGGCACGGCGCTCTATTATTGCATCGCCGCTGGGCCGGGCATGTCCGCCGGCCCCGATTCGGGCAAGATGCCGAGCCGGCGCGCCACTTCCTGATAACCTTCCTCGACATTGCCGAGTTCACGATCGAAGCGGTCGCGGTCGAGCTTTTCACCGGTGTGCACATCCCAAAGCCGGCAATTGTCCGGGCTCAATTCGTCGGCAAGGATCAGGCGGACGTGCTCTTCTTCCCAGAGTCTGCCGAACTCGACACGAAAATCGACAAGACGCAGGCCGATGCCCAAAAAAAGCCCGGTCAGAAAATCGTTGATACGAAGCGCCATCGCCATCATCTCGTCGAGGTCGGGCGGTGCGGCCCAGCCGAACGCGGTGATGTGTTCTTCCGATACCATCGGGTCCTTGAGCTCGTCGGACTTGTAATAATATTCCACGATGGACCGGGGCAGCTGCGTGCCTTCGGCAAGGCCGAATCGTTCGGCAAAGCTGCCGGCGGCAACATTGCGCACACACAGGATGATCGGAATGATTTCAACTTCGCGCACAAGCTGCTCGCGCATGTTGAGGCGGCGCACGAAGTGGGTCGGCACGCCGATCTCGGTCAGGCGCATCATCAGAAATTCGGATATGCGGTTGTTGAGCACACCCTTGCCGGTGATCACGCCGCGCCGGCCGTCGCCAGCCGCCAGAGCATCGTCCTTGAAGTATTGCACCAGAGTGCCGGGTTCAGGCCCTTCGAAGAGGACTTTGCCTTTGCCCTCGTAAACCTGTCTGCGTCTCGCCATGATGAGCGTCCCGTCAGGTATGAGTAATTCCGCGACCCTATATCAGGGTCATCGGCGGAAGACAATGTAATCGCGCTAAACCCACAATCTGCCTGGGGTTGACGGAAACAGGCGAAAGCGCCATATCCTCATCTTAAGTGACCAAGGAGAATTGCCGTTATGGCCATGGCAGCCGGTGAAATCGAGCAAATGATCAGGGAAGCAATTCCCGACGCCAAAGTGACGATTAACGATCTGGCCGGAGACGGCGATCATTACGCGGCACATGTGGTTTCGGCTTCGTTTGCCGGCAAGTCCCGCGTCCAGCAGCACCAGATGGTTTATCAGGCGCTGCAGGGGCGGATGGGAAATGAGCTGCACGCACTGGCGCTGCAGACGTCCGAGCCAGAACAGCAATCGGAATAAGCAATTCATTAAGGTATTCATGGTCTTTTTCGGGACCGTCAAAGTGAGGATAACGCAATGAGCGACAACCCGGCTTTTACGCAAATTCAAGGTGAGATCGAAGGCAGCGACGTGGTGCTTTTCATGAAGGGCTCACCGATCCAGCCGCAGTGCGGCTTCTCCGCCGCCGTGGCGCAGGCGCTGACCATGATGGGCGTCAAGTTCAAGGGCGTTGATGTCCTTGCCGACATGGAAATCCGCCAGGGTATCAAGGATTTCTCGAACTGGCCGACCATTCCCCAGCTTTATGTCAAAGGCGAGTTTATCGGGGGTTGCGATATCGTTCGGGAAATGTATGAGTCTGGTGAACTTAAAAAGCTCTTCGATGAGAAGGGCGTACAATACGCCTCGTAAGCTCCAGTTTCCCAGGGAGCCATTACGGGGAGCTTTTGAGGGAGGGGCCGTGCAGCGCACGGCCCTTTTCCTGTTTCTAGCTCAGCCCTTTTGCGGGTCCGCTTTTTCCCCGAGCGGTACTTCCCGCGTCTCCAGCGCATCGGCAAGACGGCCTTGGGCGCTGCCGGGCTGCAGGGGTTTTTGCTGCGTCGGCGCCGGTGCCCAGGCTGTCATGGTGATGATTTCAAAGGTCGCCGGGATACGCCCGTCGGCATCGCCGTGGCGTTCAAGATATTTCGCCAGCGCCGTCATTAGGGTATGGCGCTTCAATGGCGCGCGGCGGCGTTCCAGCACGGCATTGCTTTCGCCCATGCCGCGCAGGTCTGTCAGCAGTTTCAGCGGTTCCCCGTAACTAACGGTGACGATGTCGCTGTCGACGACGGGCAGGGCGAATCCGGCACGCTGCAGAAGCGATCCGAGATCGCGGACATCGGCAAACGGCGAGACGCGCGGACTCAGACCGCCGTCGATTTCTATTTCCGCTTCCGCCAATACGTTGCGCAGCTCGTTCAGTGTCGCACCGCCGAAAACCTGCGCCAGGAACAGGCCGTCCGGTTTCAGCGCCATCCTGATTTGCGACAAGGCGCCCGGCAGGTCGTTGACCCAGTGCAGGCTTAAATTCGACAGCACGATATCGAAGGCACCCAAGCCGAACGGCAACGTTTCCTCATCCATAACGAGGGCCGGGGTGTTGGCGTGCGATTTTGCCCGTCGCACCATGGCATCGGAAAGGTCGGCCTGGATCAGGGTTTCGATCCTGCCCGGCGGCAATGCGCGGGCAATCTCGCCACCATGGCAGCCGAGGTCGAGGCCCAGGGAAAAAGTTCGGTTGATATCGAGCAGTCTGTCACAAAGCCGCTCTGCGCCTTCCATAAACAGAAAATCATGATCGCCCAGTGATCGTGCGGCGCGGGTCCGGTGGGCGCGCACAAGCTTGCGGTCAAAGACGTTCATGTGATCCGGGATTGTCCCGGATGTGTGATCGGACGGTGCGCTCATGGAGGCTATATGACACGTTTGACGGCAATGCTCAAAAGCGCCGTTCACCAGACCGGCACGACAATCCGCGATCATCTGTGGCCGCCGGTCTGCGCCGTATGCGACGCGCAGGTGCAGGGTGGCGGATTGTGTTCCGACTGCTGGGATGCGGTAACGTTTCTGGGGGCGCCGCAGTGCTATGCCTGCGGCGTGCCGTTCCCCTTCGATCCCGGTCCGGAGGCGCTCTGTGCGGCGTGTACCAAGGCACGCCCGCCCTATGCGCGTGCCAGGGCCGCTTTTGTCTATGACGATGCCAGTCGGCCGATGATCCTTGCCTTCAAACATGCCGACCGTACCGATCTTGCGCCGGCGCTTGTGAACTGGCTGGCGAGGCCGGTGGCGGCTTTGCTGCAGGACGCGGACATCGTTGCCCCGGTGCCCCTGCACTGGAGCCGCCTGTTGCACCGGCGTTACAACCAGTCGGCCTTGCTGTCGAATGCCTTGGCCCGGCGTGCGGGCGCTCTGGCGCTGCCGGATTTGCTTGTCCGCAAGCGCCGTACAGGGACGCAGGGCGGAAAATCGCGTCCCGCCAGAATACGCAACGTCCAGGGGGCTTTCCGGGTCCGCGCCGGATATGTTCCCGGGCTGCGGGACAAGCGGGTATTACTGGTGGATGACGTCATGACGACCGGGGCAACGCTCGAAGCCTGTGCGCGGGCCCTGCTGCGTGCCGGTGCCGGTGACGTCGACGTCATCACGATTGCGCGCGTTGTCACATCCGGACTTTGATCGCCGTGGGAATCGCTTATATGTCATATTCGTGATGATGAGATGTGATTGGGAATTCAATGGCGAAGATCGAAATATATACCACGCCCTTCTGCCCATACTGCGCGCGGGCGAAAAATCTGCTCAAGACCAAGGGCGTGGATTACGTCGAACACGATGTGATGATGAATGCCTCGCTCAGGAGAAAAATGACCGCGATGGCGGGCGGTTCGCGCTCGGTGCCGCAGATTTTTGTAGACGGTAACCACATCGGCGATTGCGACGGCATTCACCGACTTGATGCGGCGGGTAATCTGGACGCTCTGCTGGGGATCGGCGCTTGAGCGGCCGCTTCAAAGCCGCACTTGTCCAGATCACCGCCGGGCCGGACCCGTCGGTCAACGCCGAAACCAATGTCCACTACCTGAAGCAAGCAGCCGCCAACGGTGCGGATTTCGTTATGTTCCCCGAAGTCTGCAATATGATCGAACCCGACCGTGCGGCGTGCCGTGCCAAGGCCCTGCCGGCGGCGGAAGATGAAACGCTGATGGCGCTCAGGGCGGCCGCCGCCGAACTGAGTGTCTGGGTGCTGGTCGGCTCCATCGTTGCACAATCGGAAGATACGCCCGGCAAGCTCGCCAACCGATCGTTCATGATCGATGCCGGTGGCGAAATCGTCGGCGCTTACGACAAGATGCATCTGTTCGACGTCGATGTCGGCACGGGTAATGTTTACCGCGAGAGCGATACCTATCGTGCCGGCTCGTCCGTCACGCTGGTGCCGACGCCGTGGGGGCTTTTCGGCATGACGATCTGTTATGACATGCGGTTTCCGCACCTTTATCGCGATTTGGCCCGCGCCGGGGCGGTGATGCTCAGCGCGCCGTCGGCGTTTACCCGCCCGACCGGTGAAGCGCACTGGCATGTGCTGTTGCGGGCCCGGGCCATCGAATGCGGCGCATTTGTCTTTGCCCCTGCACAGACCGGCGAGCATGCGGGCGGGCGGAAGACATACGGCCATTCCCTGGCGGTCGGACCGTGGGGTGAAATTCTGGTAGACGGCGGAACGGAACCCGGTATCAGCTATGCGGATATCCATACGGAACAGGCCCTTGAAGCGCGCCAGCGCATTCCGGCACTGCAACACGACAGGACGTATTCTATCTAGGGCAACGGCAGCGGGGCCGGTTCGCCGTCGTCCCGCGCGGACAGGCCAAGGTTGTTGACGGCGCAGAGCATCTGTTTGACGCCCGGGCACTCGCCGCCATCGACGATACCGTGCCGGTAGGCGACGACCTGTAACCAGGCCCCCACCAGTTCAAGCAGTTCGCCGGATTTCAAAAGGTGATCCGGATTTCGCGGGCGGCTGTAAACCTCGTTTCCGAGCGCGAATGTCTCGTAAAGCAGCACACCACCGGGTTTCAAAGCGCCGATCAATGAGCCGAACAATGGGCGGTGCAGATAATTGCAGACGATGACGGCGTCGAAACGGCGGTCGCCCAAGGGCCAGGGTGATCCATCCTCGAGATCGGCTTCAATGATTTCCGCGCCGTGGCTTTGCTGCAAGGGCTGCAGAGGCTCGGCATTGCGGTCCAATGCGGTGACCCGATACCCGGCATCGGCAAAAAACCGCACGTGACGGCCGCCGCCCGCCGCGACGTCAAGAACGTCGCCATTGATGGGAACAAGGGGTTGAAATTCCCTGAACCATGCGGACGCTTCGACCATGCCGAGATGACGGGATTGATGAGAAGAGGTTTCCATGCATTCACTATGACGCTGGTAAGTGCATTTTGTTAACGCTTTTTTTCTTTGAATTGGCCACTATATAAAGCTTGTAATCCGTTCTTTACGAAGTCCGGTGGAAAAATGATCAAGTATTCGCTCAGATGCGCCAACACGCACGAATTTGAAGGCTGGTTCAAGGACAGCGCGACGTTTGACGCGCAGGCCAAGAGCGGCGATGTCGTGTGTCCGCACTGCGGCAACACCAAGGTTGCCAAGGCGCCGATGTCACCGCGTATTTCAAAATCCTCGAATACCGGCTCGACGCCGGAAGCCCGTGCCCGCGAAGTTGCAGAGCGGATTCTTGAGGCCGCCCAGCAGATGCGCCAAGAGGTCGAATCGAATTGCGAGTATGTCGGCGATCAGTTCGCGGACGAGGCACGGCGTATTCATTACGGCGAAACGGATGAACGCGGCATCTATGGCGAGGCATCGGAAGATGAAAGCCGCGAACTCGACGAAGAGGGTATTGAGGTTTACCGCCTGCCGAATCTTCGCCGCGACAGCTGACGCGGTTCAGTCTTTCTTCGCAAAAGCCAGGTAATTGATGTCGAGATTGCCACCCGCCTGCCAATGATCGGCGATCGGGTCGTAGTGCATCCCCTGCAGCGCAGTGATCTGCATCCCGGCATCGCGCATCCCGGCGGCAAGTTCCGAAGGTTTGACGAATTTGTGCCACTCGTGCGTGCCGACAGGCAGCCATCTGAGGATGTATTCCGCCATGATCTTGGCCAGCGCCAGTGATTTCAGCGTCCTGTTTATGGTCGATAGCACCATGCCGCCCCCCGGCCGCACCATCGTCGCTGATGCCTGCAGGAATGCCTGAAGATCGGCGACGTGCTCGACAACCTCGAGATTGATGACGATATCGAACGTGGCCCCTGATTCCACGAGATCTTCGGGTTGCGTAGCCCGGTAATCGATCCTGAGGCCGCTCTGTTCGGCGTGCAGTTTGGCCACCTCGATATTGCGCTCGGCCGCATCGATGGCGGTAACAGAAGCGCCAAGGCGAGCCAAAGGCTCGCTTACCAGCCCGCCACCGCAACCGACATCGAGAATTTTCAGCCCCTTGAACGGCTGTTCGGCATCTGCATCAAGCCCGAGCCGAGCCGTGACCTGATCGCGAATAAATCCCAGGCGCACGGGGGCCAGCTGGTGCAAGGGCCGGAACTTGCCGTTGGGGTCCCACCACTGTTCGGCAATAGCGACAAAGCGGGCGACTTCATCGGCGTCCGCAGTGCCGCCTAAAGCCGGCTTGGAAGTCTCTGCTGTGGCCGTATCGGGTGTCATGCGGGTCATGCCTTTGCGTTCAATCAGGACGTGCTCATAACGTCTATCAGGGTTGCTTGCGCGCACCCCACAGAGTATGTATGCGCCGCCTGAGCTTCAACCTCAAGAACGGGGAATGTTCAGGCTTGGTTGTATCTGGGAACGATCCTGGAAAGTTGGCGGAAAATGGCACGAATCGTACAAAAATTCGGTGGCACGTCGGTTGCCAATGTCGAGCGGATCAAGGCCGTGGCGCAACGCGTCAAAGCCGAGGTCGATGCCGGAAATGAAGTTGCGGTTATTCTGTCGGCGATGTCGGGGGAAACCAACAAGCTTGTCGAATATGTGACGTCCGTCAGCAAGCTCTACGATGCCCGGGAATACGACACCATCGTCGCTACCGGCGAGCAGGTGACCGTCGGACTTTTATCGCTGGCACTGCAGGATATCGGCATTCCGGCACGTTCGTGGCTCGGCTGGCAAATTCCGATTCACACCGACGGTGTGCATGGCAAGGCCCGGATTCAGCGCATCGAAACCGAGGATATGGAAAAGCGCCTTGCACGAGGCGACGTTTGTGTCGTCGCCGGTTTTCAGGGGCTGGGGCCCGATAATCGGATTACCACGCTTGGCCGCGGCGGCTCCGATACCAGCGCCGTTGCTCTGGCGGCTGCCCTGAATGCCGACAGATGTGATATTTATACCGATGTCGACGGTGTCTATACGACAGACCCGCGCATCACGCCCAAAGCGCGGAAACTGGACAAGATCACCTACGAGGAAATGCTTGAGATGGCCTCGGTGGGGGCCAAGGTTCTGCAGACCCGCTCCGTCGAACTGGCCATGAAGCACGGCGTGCGCGTACAGGTGCTGTCCAGCTACAGTGACGAACCCGGAACTCTGGTTGTTGATGAGGATGAGATCGTGGAACAGGAATTGGTAAGCGGCATCGCCTACAGCCGCGACGAAGCAAAAATCACTCTGGTTGCGGTTCCGGACCAGCCGGGTATCGCAGCGGCGATCTTCGGTCCGCTGGCGGATAACGGGATCAACGTGGATATGATCGTGCAAAACATTTCCCAGGACAATCGTTCCACGGATTTGACCTTTACGCTGCCGATCGCCGACCTGGAACGTGCCGTTGCGACGCTGGAAGGCAAGCGCGCCGAGCTTGGGTTTGCGGACCTCAGGGCGGATAAAAACGTTACGAAACTGTCCGTGATCGGTGTCGGTATGCGCTCGCATGCAGGGGTTGCGCAAACGATGTTCACGACCCTGGCCGAGAAGGGCATCAACATCCAGGTCATTTCGACCTCGGAAATCAAGGTCAGTGTCCTGATCTCCGAAGAATACACGGAACTGGCGGTGCGCGCACTGCACACGGCATATGGTCTGGACGCAGACTGACGCCGCATGACCCGGGACCGACAGGGTCCGGGAGCCGATCCATCACCTGAGGAACTCGAGGCATGTCCGAGAGAACGCCCCGCGCCAAGTTGACACCGGCCCCGCGCCGTCTGTTGGCGCGTGTCCGCGATCTGATGGCGGATACGGGAACGGCTGAAAAGCGCCTTGAGCAGATCGCTGAAATTGTCGCTGCCGACCTTGTAGCAGAAGTGTGCTCCATCTATGTCCGTCGCGCCGGGGACATCCTTGAGCTGTTTGCAACGCGCGGCCTGAAAACATCGGCGATCCACAATACCCGTCTTCGTATCGGCGAAGGCATTATCGGCGAGATTGCCGCCATGGCGCGGCCGTTTGCGCTCGCCGATGCGCAGCAGCACCCGAGCTTTGCTTATCGCCCGGAAACAGGGGAAGAAATTTTTCACTCGATGATGGGTGTGCCGATTATCAGAAGCGGCCGAGTCATCGGTGTCATGGCGGTGCAGAACCGGACCCGGCGAAAATATAACGACGAAGAGGTTGAGAGCCTGCAGACCGTGGCCATGGTTCTGGCCGAGTTGGTCGCCGGTGGCGAGCTTATCGACCCGAATGAATTGCTACCCGCCGATGGTCTGGCTTCGGCGCCGTTGCGTCTTGAAGGTCTCAGGCTGAATGGCGGCATCGGTATCGGTCAGGCGGTCGTGCACCGGCCGCATTTCCGCATCGAGCGGCTGGTTGCCGAAGACCCGGAAATCGAACTTGGGCGTCTGCAGACGGCGTTTGTCGAAATGCACGGTGCAATCGACGATATGATGACGTCGGAGCATATGAAAAGCAGCGGTGAACACCGCGATATCATGGAAACCTACTCCATGATTGCTCGCGATCAGGGCTGGCTGAAACGCATGGAAGAGGCGATCAAGGCCGGCCTGACTGCAGAAGCTGCGGTGCAGCGCGTCCTCGATGATTTACGCGCGCGTATGGCTCAGATCAGCGATCCGTACCTGCGCGAACGGGTCCACGATTTTGAGGATCTGGCGCACAGATTGTTGCAGCATCTTATCGGTGATCCCAGCGGCCCCGATCTGTCGTCATTCGAGGACGGGGCGATCCTGATCGCAAAGTCCCTGGGGCCGGCGCAACTCCTGGATTATGACGCCAAGCACCTGAGAGGAGTCATTCTCGAAGAAGGCTCGCCGACGGCGCACGTGGCGATCATTGCACGGGCGCTGGACATTCCGGTGATCGGTCGCATCAAGGGTGTGATGGACCGTATCAGCGAAGGCGATCCGGTTGTCGTCGACGGGGACCGTGCGCAGGTTTTCCTGCGCCCGGGTGAGGACATTCGCCGCAGTTTCCTCGACACCGTTCGTATACACAAGGAGCGCCTGGAATATTATAACGAGCTTATTCCCCTGCCGTCCGATACCAAGGATGAACAGCACGTCACCTTGCTTGCCAATGCGGGATTGCTGGTTGATGTCGAGCAGATGAGTTCTCTTGGTGCAGAGGGGATCGGCCTTTTCCGCACGGAAATCCATTTCATGATGCGCCCGGAACTGCCGAGCATCGAGGATCAGACCGATTTTTACCGGCGGACCATTGAAGTTGCCGATGGACGGCACGTCACGTTCCGCACCCTTGATGTCGGCAGCGACAAGACGCTGCCATATCTTGAAAGCGATGATGAGGAGAATCCGTCTATGGGTTGGCGGGCGATCCGTGTCGGCCTTGATCGTCCGATGTTGCTGCGCCGCCAGATGCGGGCGATGGTCCGTGCCGCCAAACAGTGCAAAACCGATATCTCGATTATGTTTCCGATGATCACCGAGGTAGAGGAGTTCGTCGCCGCGAAGAAACTTCTGATGCGGGAAATCGAGAGTGAAGCGCCCGGGCAGGAAATTCATGCCGGCGCCATGCTTGAGGTGCCGAGCCTTTTGTTCCAGCTCGATCAGTTGATGGCGCAGGTCGATTTTCTGTCCGTGGGATCGAACGACCTGATGCAGTTTATGTTCGCAACGGACCGCGGCAATCCGAGATTGTCGGATCGCTATGATACCTTGTCGCCGGCGGCACTCCGTATGCTCAAGACGATCGTCGACAGCTGTAATCAAGCGGGCGTTCCGGTAACGGTATGTGGCGAAATGGCAGGGCGGCCACTGGAAGCCATGGCACTTGTCGGCTTAGGCTACAGACGGCTGTCGATGGCCAACCCGAGTATCGGCCCGGTCAAGGAAATGACGCGTTCTTTGAACGTCAAGGCGCTGGAGGGTTTTGTCACACCGCTGTTGGGTTCTGCAGAACATAGTTTGCGCGGCAAACTCAGGAGTTTCGCTCTGGATCACGGTGTGGCGGTTTAAATGCTGGAGTCTGCCAGCTTAAAGAATGTGCAAAACCCGATTTACCCTTGTAAATCAAAGGCGAATTGTGAGAATAACGACGCAGAGCGGACCCGGGAAAGCGCGGCGAACGTGATCGCGTCCCGCAACGACGGGTTTAAACGAGCCTTATGAGCAATAAAGACCAGAAAAAAGACCAAGATCAGAAGAACGGCAATGGCCGCTCGCCTCAGGTCGGCGCGTTGCTTCGCGCGTCCAGATTGCGTGTTGGCGAGGACTTGCGGAATGTCTCGGACATCCTGTGTATCCGCTATCTGTATCTTGAGGCGATCGAGGATTGCCGTTATGGGGATTTGCCGGGCAACACCTATGCGGTCGGCTTCATCCGCTCGTATGCGGAACATCTCGGGCTGGACGGTGACGAGGTTGTGCGCCGTTACCGGGTCGAGCAGTCAGGACAGAAAAGCGCCACGGACCTGGCCTTCCCGACACCTGTGCCGGACAGCGGCGTGCCGAAGGGCGCCATCGTTTTCATTGGTGTGCTGATCGCGCTGCTGGTTTATGGCGGCTGGTATGTGACGACGACCGATGAAAGCATCCTCTCGGACCTGATCTCTCCTGTGCCGGATCATCTGAAGCATCTGGTGACCAATGATGATGCGGTCGGCAGTGCTCCAAGCGATGCCAAGCCGGATGATGCCGCAGCAACGCAAAGCGAAACAGCCGCGCCGGAGATAACGGAGAAAGCTACGGCCGAAATCGAAAAAGTTGTTCGTGAAACCACGGCGGCGGCCGAACAAATGGCCAACGATGCCGGTGTCGCCGCGCAGCGTGCTGCGGATTCAACTGCCGAGGCGGTTACGGATACAACCAAAACGGTTACGGAGACCGCCGAAACGGTTACGACAGCGGTGAGTGAAGGTGCGGACGATGCCGCTGAGAAGGTTGAGCCGTCTGCCGAGACGGCAAGCGATGCTGCGTTAGCTGCCTCAAGTGCGCCTGCCGCCATGCCCAGTGAGACACCGGAAACCGAGACCACTACACCTGCAACAGAAGCTGCAACGTCATCCGAACCATCGGTATCGAATGCGGCATCACCGGCTGAAACGGTAACTGAAACTGCCAGTGCGGCGACGCAAAGTGAAACGCCTGCACCATTGAATGAAGCGGCAAGCCCGGCGGCTCCGGCCGTTGAAGCGGCATCTCCCCCGCAATCCGAGACGGCGGAAACGACCCCTGTTATCGCTGAGCAGCCGGCAAGCGAAGGCGAGACGTCGAGTGCACAGCCGGATCAAAAACCGGCTGTCGCCGAAGTCACGGCCGAAGACCTGAATGCGCTGGTGCTGCGTCAGGCGACCGGTGTTTCCGATCAGACAACCGCACCCGCACCGCCTGAGGCGGCTTCGCTTGCGTCTGGTGATGTGGCGCAGACGACGGGGATCGCGATCCGCGCTACGTCGAGCAGTTGGGTTGAAATCAGAAACCCGGCCAACGGCGATATCATCTTCACCGGCCTGATGAATGCCGGAAACGTTTTCAACGTGCCGGATACAGAGGGCCTGACCCTCGATACCGGGAACGCCGGGGCGCTCGAAATCAGCGTCGATGGCACGACTGTGCCGCAAATTGGCGGTGTTGGTGCGGTACGCAAGAACGTCGCCCTTGATGCAGACCGCCTCAAGGCCGGCACTGCCGTTAGCCGTTGATCGGGACCAATCGATGAGCATGCAATCCGCTTCGATCATTCGCCGTCAAAGCGTTCCGGTACGCGTCGGCGACATCGTTATCGGCGGTGGCCCGGTCGTGGTGCAGTCGATGACCAATACGGATACAGCCGACATCAAGGGAACGGCGGAACAGGTTGCTGCACTGGCTGCTGCCGGATCGGAGATTGTCCGCATCACGGTTGACCGAGACGAAGCCGCCAGGGCCGTGCCGCATATCCGCGATGCGCTCGACAAGATGGGCTGCGACGTACCGCTGGTCGGCGACTTTCATTATATCGGCCACAAGCTGCTGACGGAAAACCCGGCTTGCGCCGAAGCGTTGGCCAAGTACCGCATCAATCCCGGCAACGTCGGATTTCGCGAAAAGAAAGACCGCCAGTTCACGACAATGATCGAGGTCGCGCTGAAGTACGACCGCCCGGTACGCATCGGCGTCAACTGGGGCAGCCTTGATCAGGAACTGGTCGTTGCCCTGATGGATCAGAATGCCAAGTCGGCCAATCCCAAACCGGCGCAAGATATCACCGAAGAAGCATTGGTGTTGTCGGCGTTGCAAAGCGCCGAGCTTGCCCGTGAACTCGGCATGGGTGCCGACAAGATCGTGTTGTCGTGCAAGGTTTCCGAAGTGCAGAGTCTGATCCGGGTTTACCGTGCTCTGGCCCGGCAATGCGACTATGCGCTGCACCTTGGTCTGACCGAGGCAGGAATGGGCTCGAAAGGGATCGTCGCGTCTACGGCGGCACTCGCGGTGCTGCTGCAGGAAGGGATTGGCGATACGATCCGGGTTTCCCTGACGCCATTGCCGGGGGGCGACAGAACCGAAGAAGTCATCGTCGCACAGCAGATCTTGCAGACGATGGGCATCCGCTCGTTCATGCCGTTGGTGACGGCGTGCCCCGGTTGCGGGCGCACCACGTCGACCGTGTTTCAGGATCTCGCCGGTAAAATTCAGACATACATTCGCACCCGCATGCCGGAATGGCGTGAGAACTATCCGGGTGTCGAGGAAATGAACGTCGCCGTCATGGGCTGCATCGTCAATGGCCCCGGCGAGAGCAAACACGCGGATATCGGCATTTCCCTGCCCGGCACCGGCGAAACGCCGTCGGCACCCGTATTCATTGACGGCGAGAAACGGATGACCCTAAAGGGACCGGGCATTGCCGAGGAATTTCAGGGTCTCGTCGAGGACTATGTGAAGACCCGCTACGGTAGCGGCTCTGCCTCCGACGCCGCTGAATAGCTGACAGGACTGGAAACCATGGCGACGCTGCAACCTGTACGCGGTACTCACGATCTGCTGCCCGAAGACATGCGCGCGCAGCGCCATGTTGCCGATACCGCCGCGGCGATTGCGCTTTTGTACGGTTTCGAGGAAATGACGCCACCAGTGTTCGAATTCACCGACGTTTTCCAGCGCACGCTCGGCGACACGTCGGACATCGTCACCAAGGAGATGTATACCTTCGATGACCGGGGCGGCGACAGCATCACCTTGCGCCCGGAATTCACGGCAGGCATCGCGCGGGCCTTCATGTCGAACGGCTTGCAGCAGACCGTGCCGGTCAAATTCTTTGCGCGCGGCCCGGTGTTCCGTTACGAGCGTCCGCAGAAGGGCCGCTTGCGTCAGTTTCATCAGGTCGACGTGGAGATACTCGGCGTGCCCGGACCGCAGGCGGATATCGAGGTCATCGCCGTCGGTGCGCATCTGCTCCGTGCGCTGGGGATCGCCGACGATGTGAAGCTTGAGATCAATACGCTGGGCGATACCGAGAGCCGGCAGAATTACCGCGACACCCTGATCGAGTATCTGACGGCGCACAAAAGCAAATTGTCCGAAGACAGCCTGAACCGTCTGGAAAAAAACCCGCTCCGCATTTTCGATTCGAAGGATGAAGGCGATCGCGCGGTGATGGCCGATGCGCCGTTACTGAGCGAGCATCTGAACGATCATTCGCGCGAGTTCTTCGATACCGTGCTTGAAGGCCTCGCCGATGTCGGTGTTGCGGCACACATAAACCCCCGGCTGGTGCGCGGTCTCGATTACTATTCACACACGGCGTTCGAATTCGTTACCGACAAGTTGGGCGCGCAGGGTGCGGTGCTGGCAGGCGGCCGTTACGATGGCCTGATGGAACAGATGGGCGGGCGCCCGATGCCGGGAATCGGATGGGCGGCAGGCGTTGAACGACTGGCGATGATGGTCGGTCATGCGGCTGGTGCGGTGCGCCCCATCGCTGTCGTGCCGGTCGGTGCAGATGCCGGACGTGCGGCGATGAAAATTACCCAGTCGCTCCGTGAAGCAGGCTATCATGTCGACCTGGGTTACAGCGGCAATATGGGAAAACGCATGAAGCGGGCCGACAAAATCAACGCCATCGCAACAGTTATCCTTGGTGAGGATGAATTGGCGCGCGATGCTGCCAGCGTGCGCGACATGCAAAGCGGCGAGCAAACCGAGGTGCCACTCTCGGACCTTGGGGAGCACCTCGCCAAGTATCGCTAGCGACCGTGGCCGGCGACTCCACAACATCGCGCATCCCTCTGATCACCGGCGTCAATCATCGCAGCGGCAGTTTAACCCTGCGTGACAAGCTGTTTGTCGAAGACGCGGACGTGCCTGATTTCCTTGAAAAATTACGAGATCTGGGGATCGATCAGGCAGTTGTCCTGTCGACATGTGACCGGGTCGAAGTCATCACGATGAGTGGAGATTCCGACAGGGATCAGGGCATCATCGTAGATGCTTTTTCGCAGCACGCCGGCCTTCCTAATGATGAAGTTACGTCGGCAATGAAGTGTCATATGGGGACGGAAGCCGTGCGTCACCTGTTCCGCGTGGCATCGTCCTTGGAAAGCGTTGTCGTCGGCGAGCCGCAGGTGTTGGGACAGGTCAAGGCATGCCACCGCATGGCGCGGGATCATGGGGCTGTATCGGGCGACTTGGAAAGGCTTCTGCAGTCTGCCTACAGCGCCGCCAAACGGGTCCGTACGGAAACTGCAATCGGTGAACGTCCGGTATCGATTGCCGCCGTCGCCGTCGGGATCGCCCGTGAAGTGCATGGTCGACTGGAAGATACCCGGGCGCTGTTGATAGGAACCGGTGATATGGGCGAGGTGATCGCTGAAGAGCTGCAACGTGGTGGTCTCGGGGTGCTTTCGGTCTGCGAATTTGGCAGACCAGCAGCGGACATGATCGAGAGGCTTGGCGCATATCGGATCGAGCCTTCCGATCTGACGGCGGCCCTGGCCGATGCCGATGTGATTGTCACGGCTATCGGCGGGCGCGCCCAGGCACTCAGCGCCGACATGGTGCGTCTGGCTTTGAAGGCACGCCGCTCGCGACCGCAGTTCATTGTCGATGCCAGTCTGCCCCGCGATGTCGAGACGGCGGTCGACAGGCTCGATGATGCGTTCCTATACGACTTGGCGGACCTTGAGCGTCTGGCCATGGAGGGACAGGCCCGTCGCTCGTTCGAAGCGGAATCGGCCGAGCATATCGTCCTTGCCGAGGTCGAGGGATATCAGAAAGGGCGGGCAGAGCGAACCGCGACGCCGGCTTTGAGTGCGCTCCGTCGTCATGTTGCTGCGTTGCGCGAAAGCGTGCTGCTGGAAGCGGGCAATGACGCCGAAAAAGCAACGCATTTACTTGTGCAGCGCCTGTTGCACACACCGAGTGAACGGCTGCGCGCGAAGGCCCATTCGGGAGAGGACATCGCCGCCGCTGAACGGATGATCCGTGATTTATTCGATATAGCCGATGATGGAGACGACAAGCCGTGAGCATGGAAGAACATCTGCAGCGCGTGACGTCGCGGTTTGACGAGCTGACGCATCTGATGTCGGAAAGTAACGTTTCCGGCGAAACATATGCGGCGCTGTCGAAAGAATATTCCGACCTGTCGCCAATTGTTGCCGCGATAAATGCCTTCAACGAGGCCCGCCAGCAGTTCATCGACGCGGCGGCACTTGTAGATGATCCGGACAGCGATGCCGAAATGCGCGCCTTGGCCGAAGAAGAATGCCGGGAATTGAAAGCGCGGCTGCCGGAGCTTGAGGATGCGGTGAAACTAATGATGGTGCCGAAGGACGAGGCCGACAGCAGGAACGCCATTCTTGAAGTCCGTGCCGGCACCGGCGGTGATGAGGCCGCGCTTTTTGCCGCCGATCTGTTTCGCATGTATCAGCGATATGCCGACCGCATGGGATGGAAATTCTCCATCATACATCTGCAGGAAACGGGGATTGGCGGGGCCAAGGAAGCGATTGCCGAAATCACTGGGCGCGACGTGTTCCGCTATCTCAAATTCGAAAGCGGCGTGCATCGGGTGCAGCGTGTGCCGGTGACGGAATCCGGCGGCCGCATTCATACATCCGCGGCCACCGTCGCCGTGATGCCGGAAGCCGAAGAGGTCGACATCCATATCGAGGACAAGGACCTGCGGATCGATACTTTCCGTGCCCAGGGCGCCGGGGGGCAGCACGTCAACACGACCGACAGTGCCGTGCGGATCACCCACCTGCCGACCGGTATGGTGGTGTCGCAGCAGGATGAAAAATCACAGCACAAGAACAAGGCCGCGGCGATGAAGGTGTTGCGCGCGCGCCTGTTCGATGCCGAGCGGGAACGCCAGGCCAGCGAGCGCGCCCAGAACCGCAAGCAGCAGGTCGGCTCCGGCGACCGCTCCGAACGTATCCGCACATATAATTTCCCGGAACGCCGGGTAACCGATCATCGTATCGGTTTGACGTTGCATAATCTGGACAGTTTTCTAAACGGCGAGATAGACGACGTCGTCGATGCGCTGCTTGCCGAAGACAACGCGCAACTTCTTGCGAGCATGTAATGACCACCATAGGGTCGGCGCTGGACGAGGCTTTAAAGACGCTCAAGCGCTCCGGTATCGAAAATGCGAGAATGGAAGCGCGGCTTTTGCTGGCGCATATCCTCGGTCTGTCGAGAGCTCAGGTATTCAACCGTATCAATGAAGATGCCGATGATGCTGGACTGCAGGCGTTCCATAATGCCGTGAGACAACGCGCCACTGGGACGCCGTTGGCGCATATCACCGGCAAACGGGAATTCTGGAGCCTCGATTTTCAGGTGTCGCCGGCAACACTGATCCCGCGACCGGATACGGAAACGGTGATCGAACTCGCGCTCGAGATTTACAAGGAGCGGCCGTATCCGAAAAAGATTCTCGATCTCGGCACCGGCAGCGGGTGTATTCTCATGGGTCTGCTGACATGTTTCCCCGAGGCAACGGGATGCGGCATGGACATTTCAGAAGAGGCATGCCGGATTGCATGCAGCAATGCACATGCGCTGGGTCTTGATCCTCGCTGCGAAATTATCGAGGCAACATGGGCAAGCGGAATCAATGAAACCTATGATCTGATAGTTTCGAACCCTCCCTATATTCCAAGCGCTGATATTGGAAGACTTGAACGTGATGTGCGAGATCATGAACCGCTGTCCGCACTTGATGGTGGCGCGGATGGCCTTGACGCGTATCGTGAATTGCTGCCGCTTGCGGAGAAATCCCTGGCTGGCGATGGTGTGTTGATAGTTGAAGTCGGGATCGGCCAGGCTGCAGACGTGTTGGGACTCGCAACGCACACAGGACTTTTACCAGGCCCCGCAAAACGTGATATTGCCGGCATTGAAAGGGCGATTTCTTTTTGTAAAAAAGGTGTTGGAATTCCCGGAGCCACAGGCTAACTTCCTTTCAGTTCAGCCTTTCGGGGTTGAGGGGGGAACGCCAAACGGCGTCCAAAAACCCACCGTTCCACGTTCTGGTCATCTTTCTTCGGGGGAGGACTCTCAGCCGAGCAAGAGCTTGGTGTGACGTGGGCACTGTCTTACACAGATAAGCATCTGAGATAATGAAACACGGTCAAAATAATAATAGACGTCAACGGTCACGCGGTGGAAACCCCCGCAGGTACCCGAATCAAAAAGGCGGCTCTTTCGAGAGCAATGGTCCAGAAGCGAAAGTCCGCGGAACGGCGCAGCAGGTCCTTGAAAAATATCAAGCCCTGTCACGCGATGCGTATTCTGCGGGTGACCGGATTCTTGCCGAAGGCTATCTGCAGCATGCCGAACATTATTACCGGATTTTGAACTCTGAGAGTGAAGGGTCCGGACGGGATGGGAACCGCGGTCGTCAGGTGCATGGGAACCGTGACGAAGACATGAACCGCGATGATGATATGGATAACGAGGACGACAATCCGCAGTCGAACGCCAAATCCAATTCTCAGTCAGACGGGGATTCCGAATCGCGGGCCGAAAGCCGCTCGGCGCCGGACGGCGACGACGCGAACGGGCTGAAACGCACCGTTTCGCGCGGCCAGAATGGGAAGCGCCGTCAGCCGGATGCAGAAACACCCTCTAGCGATACAGATGCCGTAACGGAACAGGCTGCAGCCGATGATGCCGAGCCGGTAGCGCCGCGCAAACCGCGTGCACGCCGTCCGCGCAAGACGGAACAGCCGGTCGTTGATGCAACGGACCAGTCCGCAGCAGACTGACAGTCTTCAGACAATTCTTATCTCATCGCCGGCCTTGACTGTGCCGCCTTCGATGACATGTGCGAATACGCCGCAATCGATGTGGCCGTAGCCGCGCATCATATCCTTTGGAATATTCAGATCGCGTTCGGCAGTTGTCGGGTTGACGTTGGTTGCGGCGCACCGGTCGATAGGCATGACGATTTCCAGACGTGCGCCGCCCACGGCGATATATTTGCCGTAAAGATCGAATTCAGCCCACGCATCAAGACCATCAATCATGAAGTTGCCGCGGAACCGCGCTGGATCGATTTCGCTGCCGACGACCCGGGCCAGATCCTTGACCGAGTTCAGGTTGATAATGGAAATTACCGGTCTGTCGTGATCGGACAGGGCATGCCCGTCTGCGGCTTCGACCAGCTTGGGTCGACCGCGGGCTTCTTCCTTCATAAAGGCGGCAAAGAAATCCTCGATCATGGTGCGGCCGATTTTCTGGGTCAGTTGGCCGCGCGCCACCTGATTGCCGCCCCTGCGGATGGTCAGGGTTGCCGTCGTGTCGTCAAATTGCGTTTCGAGCTGTGCAAGTTTTTCATTGCGCATCAGGCACAGGAAGCTTGATTTGGGCATCCACTGCGATATGGCCCCGGATACGGGGGTCGAGCCCAGCGCCAGTGCGTAATGACGGTCATAAGGCAATGCCGCATCGGCACTTAACGTGACCGCGTCGAGGCGATCAGGGCTCAACCCTTTCACCGGATAACGGCAGATATTGTCGAGTGCGATGGTCATGGCCGACAGATTGGCGAGCCCTCATGAAGCTGTCAAACGGTTGCGCTTCATGGCTCATCGGTGGCTTCTCAGGCAAGGCCGCCTTGAATCAGAAGCTTATGAAAATCACGCAGCGCTTTTTCGGCTTTTACCGGATCCTCGATCCCCTCGATGAAATGCGCATCGAAATCCGGTTGGCGCAGTAATTTGACGATGCGTTTGCGCGCCAGTTTCAATGCCTTGCCTTCTGGCAGGACACCGGCCCCACAAAATTTAACCAGACGCACGGCACGGTCGCGAATATGTGTGCTGGGGCTGTCCAGGCGTTCGATAATATTTTCGTCGAGCAGGTAGCGTTCCAGAACGGTGTCGATGTGTTCCGTTACATGATGTTTTACATCGTCAGGCAGCTCCGAAGATGCCGCTGCCTGATATGCCCCGGTAGCCGTCACCATGCGGTCCTTGTGGGACATGAACTGAAGGCAAAGTTGATTGATGACGCGCGCGCTGAAGACAACGTCGAGCTGCTGGACGATATCGTCCATGTGCTCGTCGATGAGCTCGGTTTTCGACAGTTCGGCAAGATACATGGTGCCTCGGACGGGATCGGACAATGCCTTGACGGTTGCCCCGATGGCGGCGCGCCGGCCGGATCTCCCGCCGGCCTCGACGAATTGCGAACCGCGCATGGTAAGTGCTTCTGCGGCCTGAGCACCGGAGAGAATACCCTCCGGCACCAGCAGCCGGGCCAGGACGCGCTGGTACTCCTCCATCTCCTTTGATGGATCGGCTTTGTAAAGCAGCGCCGAGGATTTCCTGAATGACGTTGGCTCCAAGCAAATCGGCAATCACGGTGTCGAGCAAAAGGGTCGCCGTACGGTCGGTTTCCCGTAGCGCCATTTCGCAAAGCAGGTCGAGCTTGCCGATCCAACTGGGTAATTTAATCAATTCACACGACAGCGTAACCATGGCCAGATATTCGACACTCTGGCTCTGAATTTTCGGAACGCCGGCGATCGTGCGCGAGAACTTGCCGCCCAGTTTCGGCAGTTTGATTGATACTGCCTCGTGCGCCTGTTCGGCAATCTGATCAATTATTATGTTCAGCTCGGCCTGTCGTTGCCTGTTACTTTTTCCCTGTCCCTTGACTTGTAACGAAGCGATGTGACTGACGGCCGAAAGCCTGAGGGAATCGCGCTCGAAAAGACGTTGCAGTTGTTTATGGCTGTGCAGTACTTCGGTCGGGGGCAGGGTCACGTCTTCAAGATATTCGCGGAACAGTCTGTTCAGGTGCATCCGGCATTCGAGACCGAAGAAATCCTTGGGCGTCTTGCAATAAGGCTTAATACTTTCGATCGGTGTGATACGGACGGGCTTGTCACCGGAAACCGACTGGGTTTCCTCAAACACGACAATTTCATTGATCGTCCCGTCACGCATTGTCCGGTTGGCGACAACCCGTGCCCCTGCGCATTCGGGATCTTTCAGGTATTTCGTGGCGAGGGCACGCGCATCCATTTCGCTGCCCCGGACGGCTTCCGTGGTCCAGCGGCTATCGCGGAGAATCTGAATATCGAACTCGCTCAGTGCCATCGTTCTGTGGCCGCGTCCCTCTTCTTGGAACCAATTCTGGGACAATCTTGTAACCTGTAAGTGTTATCGGGTGATTTCCGATTATTTCACGCATGTAATCGGATTGGGGCGTATCTACATTGCCTGAAGGGCGCATGATATTTTCATGTGGATAGACTTGCGGCCCTCGCCCTGCAGGCCATATTTGGAGTAAGATATCCACATACCGCGAGGGGTTATCGCTGCCCGATTGGGGGTGATTGCCACCGGCGCATTGAAAGGACGAGACCATGGATTTTGAAAACTTTACCGACCGTGCGCGGGGCTTTATACAGTCCGCGCAAACACTGGCGCTCAGGACCAACCATCAGCAACTGACACCGCTTCATGTGCTGAAGGTTCTGCTTGAGGACAAGGAAGGCCTGGCGGCAAATCTGATCGATGCCGCAGGCGGTGATCGCGGTCGCGCGATCGAAGGCGTGAACCGCGAATTCTATAAAATTCCCAAAGTCGAAGGCGAAGGTGCGGGCCAGCTCTATCTCGCACCTGAAGCGGCACGCCTGTTCGATCAGGCGGAACAGCTTGCCGAAAAGGCTGGTGACAGCGTCGTGACCGCCGAGCGGGTTTTGCTCGCGATTGCCCTGGCCAAGGACACGGTTGCCGCGAAGGTGCTGAGCGATGCCGGGCTGACGCCGCAGAACCTCAACGCCGCGATCAATGAATTCCGCAAGGGCCGGCCGGCGCACAGTGCCAATGCCGAAGACAATTACGACGCCTTGAACAAATATGCCCGCGACCTGACCCAGGCCGCGATGGAGGGGAAACTCGACCCGGTTATCGGCCGTGACGAGGAAATTCGCCGTACCATTCAGGTGCTTTCCCGCCGCACCAAGAATAACCCGGTGCTGATCGGTGAGCCCGGTGTCGGCAAGACCGCCATCGTCGAGGGGCTGGCACAGCGTATCGTCGACGGCGATGTGCCGGAAAACCTGAAACAGAAGACCCTGATGGTTCTGGATCTGGGCGCACTTGTCGCTGGGGCGAAATTCCGCGGTGAGTTCGAGGAACGCCTCAAGGCCGTCCTGAACGAGGTGACGCAGGCGGCCGGGCAGATCATCATGTTCATCGATGAAATGCACACGCTTGTCGGCGCCGGTGCGGGTGAAGGCTCGATGGATGCGTCCAATCTGCTGAAGCCGGCATTGGCGCGCGGCGAGATGCACTGTGTCGGCGCGACGACGTTGAATGAATATCGCAAGTATGTCGAAAAGGATGCGGCCCTGGCGCGGCGTTTTCAGCCGGTGTTCGTCTCCGAACCGACGGTCGAGGACACGATTTCCATTCTTCGCGGCATCAAGGAAAAGTACGAACTGCATCACGGCGTGCGGATTACCGATTCTTCGCTGGTTGCCGCCGCGACGTTGAGCGCGCGTTACATTACGGATCGTTTCCTGCCGGATAAGGCGATCGATCTGGTCGATGAATCGGCGAGCCGACTGAAGATGCAGATCGACAGCAAGCCCGAGGAAATCGATGAACTGGACCGGCGCATCATCCAGCTCAAGATCGAACGTGAAGCCCTGAAAAAGGAAACCGACAAGGCATCCCAGGATCGCCTCGTGAAAATTGAGGGGGAGCTTGAGGGGCTCGAAGCAGAATCCGAAGAGCTGACCAGCCGGTGGGAGGCCGACAAAGCCTCGCTGGCTGATACGACCAAGCTCAAGGAAGAGCTCGATGCCGCCCGCATGGCCGCCGACAGGGCGATCCGTGAGGGTCACCTCGAGGAAGCTGGGCAACTGACCTACAGCGAGATCCCGCGCCTCCAGGAGGCTCTTGAAAAAGCCGAGGATGGGTCGGAATCGCATATGGTCGACGAATCGGTGACTGCCGAACATGTGGCGCAGGTGGTTTCACGCTGGACCGGCATTCCTGTCGACAAGATGCTCGAAGGCGAGCGCGACAAACTGCTGCGTATGGAAGAAGCACTCCGCGGCCGGGTCATCGGCCAGGACGATGCGCTGGTTGCCGTTTCCAACGCGGTCCGCCGGGCGCGTGCCGGTCTCGGCGATCCGAACAGGCCGATCGGCTCTTTCCTGTTCCTCGGGCCGACCGGTGTCGGCAAGACCGAGCTGACCAAAGCGCTGGCCGAGTTCCTGTTCGATGACGAGCAGGCCATGGTCCGCATCGACATGTCGGAATTCATGGAAAAGCATGCCGTCGCCCGTCTTATCGGGGCGCCGCCGGGCTATGTCGGGTATGACGAGGGCGGATCCCTGACCGAAGCGATTCGCCGCCGGCCCTACCAGGTGATCCTGTTCGACGAGGTCGAGAAGGCGCATCCGGATGTCTTCAATGTGTTGCTGCAGGTGCTGGACGACGGACGTCTGACCGATGGCCAGGGACGCACCGTCGATTTCCGCAATACCCTGATCATCATGACCTCGAACCTCGGCAGCGATCTGATCGCGGCGCAGGAACCCGGCCACGATCTCGAGGAAATCCGCCCGCTGGTGATGGAAGTGGTGCAGTCTTCGTTCCGCCCGGAATTTCTCAACCGGCTGGACGAAACCATCCTGTTCCGCCGTCTGGCGCGCGAGCATATGGACGGTATCGTCGAAATTCAGTTGGGCCGGTTGCGCGAACGCATCATGGACCGGGGCATCACGCTGAAGCTCGATGGCGCGGCGCGCGGCTGGCTTGCCGATCAGGGCTACGATCCGGTGTACGGTGCCCGGCCGCTCAAGCGGACGATTCAGCGCGCACTGGAAAATCCGCTGGCGCAGGCGATCCTCGAAGGCCGCATCAACGACGGCGACGAGATCAAGATCTCTG